>JBDTDW010000020.1:0-9697 GCA_039922855.1 Candidatus Nanopelagicales bacterium
GTGGTGGTTGCCTCCCAGGATCCAGCACACCGCCTGGGCCTGACTCTGGAGACGATCATGCGACACCGAGTACTGCTGCTAGCCGTTTGCCTCGCCGGGACATCACTGGTGGCGTCGGCGTGTTCGAGCGGATCGAGCACCCCGACGGCCGCAGTGGCCAACCCTGCATCCACCGCATCGAGCCCGGACGGCAGCGCGAGCTCGACCGGTACCGATCCCTCAGCCGGCCCGACAGGGGCCACCACGAACACGCCCGGCTCAGGGAGCGCGCAGGTGGACGTCTGTTCACTGATGACGTCTGCCCAGGCGTCCTCGATCAACAACGTGACATATGGGGCGGCCAAAGCGACGCCTCCGGTCACCGGCTTGGACACGTGCTCGTATCACAACACCGGAAAGCACGCGAGTCCTATCGACATCCAGGACCTCGACGTCTGGGTGATGTCCATACCCGGTTGCTGGGCCTCGCTCCAGTCATCGGACGGGCCTGGCACGAACATCACGGGTCTGGGGGATGCCGCCTTCGGTTACTCGATCGGGATCGACGTGAAGATCGGCGACCGGTGCGTGAAGGTCAGTGGCCTCACCGCTGCCGAGTTCCACAACAACTACGCGCCCGACATCGCGATGGCGAAGATTATCCTTGGCAAACTGAGTTGATCGCCTCAGGACAGAAACGGCCCCGGGCTCCTCGCCACGACGAAGGGGTCCTGGATCAACGGATGATCTCAGAGCGCTCTCACCCACCTGGCGCTCGTCGCGTTGCCCGAACCGCTCGAGGTGGCTGCCGACGACGCGTCATGGACGCAACCATGAGTGGGAGGCCAGGTCGCTTGCCCGGCTGAACTGAACCGCGGTTTAATCCGGTGACGTGCCGACGTCACCCGTCGGCGTCCCGACCGGAAGGACGACCGTGCCCGACCTCCCCTCCCGCGCCCGGGTCGTCATCGTCGGCGGTGGGGTGATCGGGGCCAGCGTCGCGTACCACCTGGCCGGCCTCGGCGTGACCGACGTTCTGCAGCTCGAGCGCCACGAGCTGACGGCGGGCACCACGTGGCACGCGGCCGGTCTGATCACCAGTGCCGGCATGGCCGACGAGACTTCCCTGTGGATGGCCCGCTACTCACGCGACCTGTACACCCGGCTCGAGGCGGAGACCGGGCACTCGACCGGGTTCCGGGCGATCGGGCACCTGCATCTCGCCAGCACGCCGGAACGCCTCGAGACGTTGCGCCGCGAGCGCGCGTTCCAGCGCGGCTTCGGCGTGGACAACGTGGAGGTGTCACCAGCCGAGGTCGCCGAGCTCTCACCCATCACCCGGGTCGATGATCTGCTCGCCGCGTCCTACGTCGCGGACGAGGGCCGAGCCGACCCGGTCGGGGTTGCCACCGCGCTGTCGAAGGGTGCCCGAGCCAAGGGCGTGACCTTCGTCAGCGGCGTCGCGGTCACCGGCATCCGCACCCAAGCCGGACGGGTCAGCGCGGTGACAACCGACAGCGGCGACATCGAGTGCGACACCATCGTGCTGGCCGCTGGGCTGTGGACCCGGCAGCTCGCTCGGCGCTGCGGGATCGACGTACCGCTGCAGGCCGCCGAGCACTACTACCTGCTCACCGAGCCCATGGCCGGAGTGCACCGCGACCTGCCGGTGATCGAGGACCCGGACCGGTACGGCTACTACCGGGAGGAGGGCGACGGCCTGCTCGTCGGCCTGTTCGAGCCCGACGCTGCGCCGTGGGCGCTCGACGGCCCGCCGGCCGACTTCGCGTTCGGCACCATCGAGCCGGACTGGGACCGGATGACCCCGTTCCTCGAGCGGGCGATGTTCCGCTACCCGGGCCTGGCCGATGTGGGAGTGCGCAAGTTCTTCTGCGGCCCCGAGTCCTTCACCCCGGACCTGCACCCGATGCTCGGCCCGGCCCCCGAGGTCGAGGGAGTGTACGTCGCCGCCGGACTGAACAGCCTCGGCATCCTGCAAGGCGGTGGCGTCGGAAGCATTGTGGCGCAATGGATCGTGGATGGGCGCGCCCCGGTCGACGTGACGCACTATGCGGTCGAGCGCGCGCTGCCGTACGAGACGACGCGACGCTTTCGCAGCGAACGGATCCGCGAGTCCCTCGGTGTGCTCTTCGGCGACGGCGCCTGGCCGACGTTCCAGTGGAGCACCGGACGCGGTGTGCGCCGCTCGGTGCTGCATGACCGGCTCGCCGCCGCGGGCGCGCGGTTCGGCCAGTCCGCCGGCTGGGAGTACCCGCTGTGGTTCGCCGGTCCGGACACCGCACCGCAGGTCGGGACGGAGAGCACCTGGGGCCGTGCGGCTTCCTTCGACGCCGCCGCGTCCGAGCACCGCGCGGTCCGCGAGGCCGTCGGTGTCATGGACATGTCGCTGATGTCGAAGTTCCTCGTACAGGGTCCCGACTCTGCCCAGGTGCTGGAGCGCTTGTCCGCCAATGCGGTGGCCGGCGACATCGGGAAGGTCACCTACACCCAGTGGTGCGACGTCGACGGTGGCATCCTGGCCGACCTCACCGTGACTCGCCTCGCCGAGGACCGCTTCCTTGTCGTCTCCAGCGACGTGACCCATCGCCGGGTGGAACGGATGCTGCGCCGGGCGCCGCTGCCCGGCGAGGTCGCGATCACCACCGACGTCACACCGGGCACCACACTGCTGTCCGTGCAGGGACCGCACTCCCGTGAGCTGCTGGCGTCCCTGTCCCCGGACGACTGGTCGGACGCGGCTTTCCCGTACCTCACGGCGCGAGAGATGGAGATCGGGTCCTCCCGGCTGCTCGTGGCACGCGTGACCTATGTCGGCGAGCTCGGCTACGAGCTGCACGTCCCCGCCGACCAAGGCGCGTCGGTGTGGGAGAACCTCGTGGCCGCGGGCGAGGCGTACGGCTTGCGCCAGGTGGGGTTGCTCGCGATGTCGTCGCTGCGGCTGGAGAAGGGCTACCGCGACTACGGGGTGGACATCGAGAACACCGACGACCCGCTGGTCGCCGGCCTCGCCTTCGCCGTCGCGTGGGACAAGCCCGGCGGCTTCATCGGCCGGGACGAGCTGCTCGCCCGACGAGGTGACCGCAGCGCCCGCATGGTCCACGTGCTGCTCGAGGATCCAGAACCGTTGCTGCGCGGCGGGGAACCGCTCCTGCACGACGGCGCCTGGGTCGGCTACGTCCGCGCCGGCGACTACGGCCACACCCTCAAGGCCGCCGTCGGTCTGGGGGTGGTCGAGCACGAAGAGGGTGTCACGCCCGACTGGCTGCAAGCCGGCGGATTTGAGGTGGACATCGCCGGCGTACGCGTCCCGGCGATGCTGTCCCTGCGGCCGTTCTACGACCCGGACCGGCTGCGCATCCGCAGCTGACCGACCGCGGCAGCGACCCGACAAGTGGGTCCACCAGATCCAGCCGGCCCTCACTATGGATCCCGAGCACTTCCAGTGGTCCTGGGATCAGATTGTCGCCGCCGTCGATGAGGTGCTCACGGTCGGCGGCTGATCCAGCAGCGTGGCGATGCGCGCGGTCAACCCTCGTGGTCCGGGCCGGCCCTGCCCGGCGAAAGCCACAACAGCACCCGGCGCTCGCTCTGCATGCTGGCGCGGTAGTCGTCCCAGTTGTCGTGCTCACCGGACAAACTGCGGTAGTAGTCGACCAGTGGTTCCATCGCGTCGGGCAGTGACACCACCTCGACGGTTCCCTCGACCCAGATCCACGACCCGAAGAACGCGTCGTCGAGCACGAGCAGCTGAGCCCAGGGGTCGGCCCGTAGGTTCACCGTCTTGTACGCCGCCTCCCGGCTGCTGACCGTGAATCGCCCGTGCTCGTCGATCGCCGAGAGCACCGGACTCTGTTGGATGCCGCCGCCGGGACGGCGGGTGGTGAGCACCGCGTGATGGTGTCGGCGGCCGAATTCGCGAGCCTGGTCCAGATCCATGGACCTAGTCTGCGCCCGCCGGTCGATCGGGCCAGACCCTGGCCTACGTCGACCTCGGGAACGCAACCGGAGTCGGAAGCGCAGGACGGGTGTTACAGGCCGGCGGGGCATTACCCAGCCGTTACGCGATCTTGGTTGTCTTCAGCTGCCCGACGACGAACTCGGGCAACAGCTGGAGGGACTATGCCGGCCGACGGACGAGCCTCAGGCCGATCCCGCGGACACCTGGACGAGCAGGTGCAGGGCGGACCGGCCGGCGGCGGCCGGCTGGACGCTGCCGAGGGCGTCACCGTTGACGGTGACACCACCGGATCTGGCGCCGAGCCTCTCGCGCAACAGGTCGACGTCTCGTCGCAGCGTCGCCGGCGCGGGTCGGTCACCGGCTCGGCGGATGGCGGCGGCCATGTCCAGCAGTCCCAACAGCTCGTCTTCGAGCTCGACCTCGGTGGCATCGAGGACGAGGCACGCCGTCTCCAGCGCCACCGCGAGCGGGAAGGCGAAGGACATGCCCAGGGCGGCCTGGAGGGCGGCAGCGGCCCGCTCGGCCGCGGCGCGCTGATCGCCGGCGGCGAGCAGAGCCCGAGCCAGGACGGACCTGATCAGAGGCATTTCCCGTTCGACGCCTAGCTCGGTGCCCTCCTGGTCGGCGCTGCGCCCGAAGTCGATGGCCGCGGCGACGTCCCCCTCGGCCAGCGCCAGCCCGGCCTCGACCGACAGCAGCACCACGTGCGCGATCCGTTTCCCGTTGACGTGCAAGGGTCGTGCCTCGGCGATGAACGCGTGCGCCTCGTCCAACGCGCCCACCTGCCAGCAGACCATCGCGGCCGTCGGCAGTGCTGCTGCGGACTGCTCGGCCGACCCGCCGTCGCGGCACAGGTCGATGGCCTTCACGGCGTACGCGGCAGCCTCCGGATCCCCACGCTCGGACAGCAGACTGCCCAGTCCCATCGCTGCGGCTACCTGCAGGTCCGTCCCGAATGGGCGAGCTGCGTCGATCGCGCGGCGAACGTGCTCCACCGCCTCGGGCCCCCGGTCGAGGTCGTCGAGCAGGCCGGCGAGGTAGATGAGGGCGCGGGCCCCGTACGAGTCCTCGACGCCGTCGAAGAGCCGTACCACGGTCTGCAGCTCACTGACCGCGTCGTCGGTGTTGCCGGACCAGTAGTCCAGGTACCCGAGGGCGTACGTCGCGTACGGCGACCAGTCGGTGTCCGGGTGGGCCAGTAGCAATCGTGACAACCACAGCCGGCCCTCTGCGACGTTGCTGGCCGCCCAGTACCGGTGGAGTCGGAAGGCGAGCTCGAGGCAGCGTCCGCCGTCCGCGCGCCCGGACAGTCCCGCGCTGAAGAGCGACCGGACCGCACCGAGCATGTCGGAGACGGCTCCCTGGTACGGCGCCGGCGGCTCCCGGGCGTCGTCCGGGAGGACGGCCCGGACGGCCTCGGCCAGGCGGGCGAAGGTCTCCGCTTCTTCACCGCGCTCCGCGAGCAGCTCGCACGCAAGCCGGTGAAGATCGTCCTCCTGGTGGTAGCGCCACCGTGGTCCGTCCCGATCGACCACGAGCAGCCCACTGGCCGTCAGCTCGCGCAGGATCCGTACCACCCGTATCGGCGGGGTATGAAGGTCGGACACGACCTGCCGGATCAGTGCAAGGCCCACATTGCCGTCCAGCACCCCGAGCCGCCGGAAGACCGCGGCCTCGTGCTCGTCCAGGAGCTCATAGCTGCTCCTGGCGATCGCGCGTAGCGGGCCATCGCTGCTCGACAGCAGTGGGTCGAGCTGGTCGAGCAGGTCACCCACCGGGATCGTTGCCAGCTGCGCGGCCACGAGCTCGACGGCCAGGGGCAGTCCGGCGCAGTGCCGCAGCAGCTCCAAGAAGAACGACTCCAGCTCCCCATCGGCCTCGATGTCTCCACCGCTCTCTCGCACCCGGTCGGTGAGCAGACGTCGGATCGGGCTCACGGCCACCGCGGGTAGGTGCTGGCCGGCCGGGAGCTCGAGCGGATCGACACCGATCACGCGTTCTTGCTCGAGGCGCATCGGGGCCCGGCTGGTGACCAGGACCGTCAACGCGGGGCAGCTGCCGAGCAGCACCGATACCAGCGAGGCCGCGCCGTCCAGGGTCATCTCGCACCCGTCGAGGACGAGCAGCGTGCGTCCGAGGCCGGCGATGTGGCCCGCCGCGGCATCGGAGGCGTCATCGCTGCCCAGCCGGGCTCCGACCCCCACGGCGACGGTCGCCGCCACGAGTGCGTCATCGCCCACCTGACCCACCGCCACCCAGAGCCGACCACCGGGGAAGTCCTTTGCGGTACGGGCCACCTGCGCGGCAAGGCGCGACTTGCCGACCCCGCCGAGACCGACCAGCGTGACAAGTCCAGGGTTCGCGAGCGCAGCGCGCAAGGCGGCCTGCTCGACCTGTCGTCCCACGAACGAGGACTGCTGGGCCGGTATCCGCGCGACAAGACTCGCCGACTGTCCTTTCAGGGCCGACAGGTATGTCTCGACGGTCTTCACGGACGGGTCGACCCCGAGCTGCTCGGCGAGCACGGCACGGCAAGCCTCGTACGCCTCGACAGCACCGGCCCGGTCGCCGGCCTGGTCGAGGGCGTTGATGAGCATCTGGTGCGCGTGCTCGTCGAGGGGTGACGACGCGACGACCCGTCGCGCGGTCGTCACGGCGAGCTGGTGCTCCCCGAGACTGCTCGCGGCGGTCGTGACGATCTCCAGCGCCTGCCGGGCGAGGGCATCGACGTCGGTGCGATGCGGGCCCAGCCAGTCCGCTTCCTCACCGGCCAGCACCTGGTCGCCCGAGATCCGGGCGATCGCGGCGGCCAGGTCGATGGCGGCTCGGTAGCGACCACGTCGGTTCAGCTCAGCCGCGTCCTGGACCGTGCCGTGCGCGCGGCGCACATCGACCGCGACGTCGGTGGCGAGGCGATACCCGCGTGACTCGGTGACGATCACGTGTTGCTCACCTCCGCCGATCCGCTCCAGGCTCTGGCGCAGACCACGAACGACTCCCCGCAGGGCCACCGGCCACGTGGCAGGAGGGTCGTCCGCCCAGATGAGCTGCGCCAACCGGGCTGCAGAGACCGGACCGTCCTCCAGGGCAAGTGCTACGAGGAAGACGTGGGCTCGTCGGCCACCCAGGTCGGTGCCGGTGACCTGCCCGCGCTCGGACAGCACCGTGGGGCTGCCGAGCACGTCGATTCTCATCGGTTCACTGTAGGGATGGCCGACAGATCGGGGTGGGGCTTTGCCGACCCCCGAAGGGCTGTACCGCTGTGCTGCCCACGCCGGTCGACGCGACGGACCGCCCTCAGACGATGCCGAGCTCGCGAACTCGCGTGCCGGAACTGAACCTGTCGCCGTTCAATGAGCTCACATCGATCACGGTCTCACGCCCCAACCAGAGGTCCCGCATGATCTCGCCGACCGCAGGTCCCTGAAGGAAGCCGTGTCCGGAAAAGCCTGCTGCGTAAAGGAAACGTGACACTGAGGGCGACTCACCGATGACCGCGTTGTGATCGGGGGTGATTTCGTACAGGCCGCCCCAGCGGTGGGCCATGCCGACGTCGAGCAGAGCTGGTGCGCGGCGCTGCATGGCATCCATCAGGGCAGGCAGCCATTCCTCGCTGTAGCTCTCGTCGAACCCGGCTCTCTCGTCCTGGTAGGACATGCCGATCAGGAGACCGGGTCCCTCACGATGGACGTAGAAGGTCGAGGCCGCGTCGATCGTCATCGGCATCGACGTGGGGAATCCGGCAAGTGTCTTCTCGTCGAGCGGCTCGGTGACCACGATCTGGCGGCGCACCGGGTCGATCGGCAGATCGACGCCGACGCCGACGGCAACGGCGCGGGACCAGGCGCCGGCCGCGCAGACCACAGCCCCGGTCGATACGGTGCCGGCCGACGTCGCAACCGCCGTGATCTGCCCACCAGCGCACTCGATGCCCAGGACCTCGACCCCCGTCAGCACCACGGCGCCGTGCTGACGGGCCGCGGCCGCGTACCCCTGGACCACCGCCTCTGGGGCGCAGTACCCGTCTCGGGGATGGAAGGTCGCGCCGAGCACGTCGTCGGTACGGACACCAGGGCTGAGCCGTCCGGCCTCCGGTCCGGCGAGCAGCTGCGTGGGAACCCCCATCGAGTTCTGCAGCTCGACCGCCTCCGCTGCGGCGGCAAGACCCGCTGGATCGGTGTGCAGGAAGAGGTATCCGACCTGGTGCAGGTCGATGTCGGCACCGGGTCGGCGCGCGAACTGCTCGAACGCGATGATGCTCCGGGCACCCAGTGCGATGTTGACGGCGTCGGAGAACTGAGCTCGAACGCCGCCGGCCGACTTCGACGTGGAGCCTCCGGCGAGCTCGCCCTTCTCCAGGAGAACGACGTCGGCCACTCCTGCCTCGGCTAGGTGGAAGGCAGTGCTCGCGCCCATGACCCCTCCACCGACGATGACGACCTGCGCCCGCGCAGGGAGCGTCCTGCCGCCGTTCATCCAGGACTCCTTTCGCTGCGCCCCACCGGTCGAGGGAGCGCGGGGACCTGCTCGCGACAACACCTTCTCGCGGCGACAGCGACAATTGGAGCAGATCCCGGGATCTGCGGCCCAAGACCGCGCGATCGTCACTGGGCGGCATGAGCAAGGATGCCGACGTGGCTGACACCGACACTCCTGCGCACGTTTCCGACAGCTTGCAGATCCGCAAGTCGGCCGGCCGGGCTGCTCGCCGGGTGGCACCGCGGGGCACCCTCGGCCCGTGGGACCCCAAGACGCGGGCAGAGTCCGCGCTGTCGATCGTCCTGGCGCAGAGTGAGGACCGGCTCCCGTCGCTGGCTCCGCTACGTCATGCGCGGATGGCGACCTCCCCGTGGCACTACTACCGGGGGGCTGCGGCAGTCATGGCGGCGGACCTCGCGACGTCGCCGAACACGGGTCTGGGCGTGCAGATCTGCGGGGATGCGCATGTCCTGAACTTCGGGCTGTGGGCCACACCGGAACGCAACCTCGCCTTCGATCTGCGCGACTTCGACGAGACCCTCCCCGGGCCCTTCGAGTGGGACGTGAAGCGACTGGTCACCAGCCTGATCGTGGCTGCCCGGATCCACGGGCGGGAGTCGATCGGGACGCGGGCCGTCGCGGGGGCTCTGGCGTCGTACCGCTCGCACATGCGGGGCTTCGTGAGCTCCCCCGAGCTCGAGATCTGGTACGACCTGACCCACGTGAAGCGGCTCCTCGACGCGTTCACCGAACCCGAAGTGCGCGAAGTGGTGTCACGGCACATCGACAAGAAGGCGTTGCGGCGGACCAGCCGGGGGGCGTTGGACAAGCTCACGGAGAAGACCCCGTCCGGCCCACGCATCACCGAGAGCGTCCCGTTCCGTGTGCACCTCGACGCAGCGGAGCGGGCCCACGCCCTTGTTGCGTTCGACGGTTACCGTGACTCGCTGGCGGAGCACCGTCGCCACCTGCTGGACCGCTTCCGTGTGGTCGATGTGGTGCGACAGGTTGTCGGGGTCGGCAGTGTCGGAATGCGGGTCTACCTCTTGCTGCTCGAAGGCAGGACGGGCGACGACCCGCTGTTCCTCCAGCTCAAGCAGGCGGCCCCTTCGGTGTACGAGAAGTACCTGGGTGCCAGCGATCTGGGGAACCCGGGCCGGCGCGTCGTCGTGGGTAAGCAGCTGATCCAGAGTGCGACGGACATCTTCGTGGGGTGGACCTCGGTCGAGGAGGTCAGTTACTACGGACGGCAGTTCCGTG
>JBDTDW010000021.1:0-8809 GCA_039922855.1 Candidatus Nanopelagicales bacterium
GACTTCGGGGTGAAGACGACAAGGGGCCGATAGAGCGGGGAGTGCGCCTGCCAGCGCAGCAGGTGGAAGTACGACGCGGGCGTGGAGGGCATCGCCACCGAGATGTTGTCCTCGGCGCACATGGCCAGGAACCGTTCGATCCGCGCCGAGGAGTGGTCCGGGCCCTGGCCCTCGAAGCCGTGCGGCAGCAGCAGCACGACGGACGAGCGCTGGTTCCACTTCTGCTCACCGGACGTGATGAACTCGTCGATGATCGTCTGGGCGCCGTTCGCGAAGTCGCCGAACTGCGCCTCCCACATCACGAGCGCGTCCGGGCGGGCGACGGAGTAGCCGTACTCGAAACCGAGTGCAGCAAACTCCGAGAGCGGGGAGTCGTAGGCGTACAGCTTCCCGCCGTGGTCGTAGCACTGCTTGAGCGGCTTGTACTGCCAGCCGGTCTCCCGGTCCACGATGACGATGTGCCGCTGGCCGAACGTGCCGCGGCGGGTGTCCTGCCCGGCCAACCGGATCGTCTGGCCCTCCGAGAGCAGCGAACCAATCGCCAAGGTCTCGCCCATAGCCCAGTCGATCGAGTCCTGCTCGACCATCTGGGCCCGGCGTTGCAGCTGCGGAGCCAACCGAGGATGGACGTGGAAGCCCTCCGGAAGGGTGAGCTGGGAGTCCACCACCCGCTTGATCAGCTCGTCGCTGATCGCGGTGGGGACGTCGGCGGCGGGTCGCTGCCGTGTCAGCTCCTTCTGGCCCTTGCGTTCGACCTCGCTGGCCTCGGACGTGACGTCCTTGGTGGCCTGGAAGACCTTCTCGAGCTCGTGCTGATACTGGCGCAGTGCGTCCTCGGCTTCCTCGACCGTGATGTCGCCGCGACCGATGAGCCCTTCGGTGTAGAGCTTTCGCACCGAGCGCTTGGCGTCGATGATGTTGTACATCAACGGTTGTGTCAGCGACGGGTCGTCCGCCTCGTTGTGGCCGCGGCGGCGGTAGCAAAGCACGTCGATCACGACGTCCTTCTTGAACGCCTGCCGGAACTCGAACGCTAGCCTCGCCACGTGCACGCACGCCTCGGGGTCGTCCCCGTTGACGTGGAAGATCGGGGCCTGCACGGTGCGGGCCACGTCGGTCGCGTACGTCGAGGACCGGCTTGCCGCCGGCGATGTCGTGAACCCGACCTGGTTGTTGACGATGACGTGGACCGTGCCGCCGGTGCGGTAGCCACGCAGCTGGGACAGCTCGAGGGTCTCCGCGACGACCCCTTGCCCGGCAAAGGCCGCGTCGCCGTGCATCAGCAGCGGCAGGACCGGGAACTCCTCGCCGCGGTTCAGGACGTCCTGCCTGGCGCGGACATATCCCTCGAGCACCGGGTCGACGGCCTCGAGGTGGCTCGGGTTGGAGGTCAGCGACACCTTGATGGTGCCGCCCTCACGCGAGTGGAAGACGCCGTCCGCGCCAAGGTGGTACTTCACGTCACCGGAGCCGTGGGCGGTGCCAGGGTCCACATTGCCCTCGAACTCCTGGAAGATCTGGGCGTACGACTTGCCGATGATGTTGGCCAGGACGTTGAGCCGACCGCGGTGCGGCATGCCGATCGCGACCTCGTCCAGTCCCTCGGCGGTAGCGGACTCCAGGACCGCGTCGAGCAGCGCCATCACCGATTCGCCGCCCTCCAGAGAGAACCGCTTCTGCCCCACGAACTTCGTCTGCAGGAACGTCTCGAACGCCTCTGCAGCGTTGAGCCGGCCCAGGATGCGTAGCTGCTCGTCGCGCGCGGGCTTCGCGTGCTTGACCTCGACCCGGTCCTGGATCCACCGTCGCTGCTCAGGATCCTGGATGTGCATGTATTCGATGCCGGTGGTCCGGCAGTAGGAGTCGCGCAGGATTCCCAGGATCTCGCGCAGCTTGGCGACTCGGCGGCCACCGAAACCACCGGTCGCGAACTCGCGGTCGAGGTCCCACAGGGTCAGACCGTGGCTGCCCACGTCCAGGTCGGAGTGGGAGCGCTGGTGGTACTCCAGCGGGTCCGTGTCGGCCATGAGATGCCCACGGACCCGGAACGCGTGGATCAGCTCCTGCACTCGAGAGGTCTTGTCGACCTCGTCGTCGTGCCCGGTCTCGATGTCGATGGCCCAACGGATCGGCTCGTACGGGATCCGGAGTGCCTCGAACACCTCGTCGTAGAAGCCGTTCTCGCCCAGCAGAAGCCCATGCATGACGCGCAGGAACTCACCAGACAGCGCGCCCTGGATGATCCGGTGGTCGTACGTCGAGGTCAGCGTCATCGTCTTGCTGACCGCCTGGCGAGCCAGCGTCTCTGGCGCTGCTCCCTGCCATGCGGCGGGGTAGTCCATCGCACCGACGCCGACGATCGTTCCCTGCCCGGCCATCAGCCGAGGCACCGAGTGCACGGTCCCGATCGTCCCGGGATTGGTCAGAGTGATCGTGGTGCCGGCGAAGTCGTCGACCACGAGCTTGTTGGCGCGCGCCCTGCGTACCAGGTCCTCGTACGTCGACCAGAAGGTCGCGAAGTCCATGGTGTCGGCGTGTTTGATGCTGGGCACCAGCAGCGTGCGCGTGCCATCAGGTTTCGGCAGGTCGATCGCAAGGCCGAGATTCACCTCGTGGTTGTGGCGCAGTGCGGGCTTGCCCTCGACCTCCGCGAACCAGTCGTTCATCCCCGGGACCAGCTTCAGCGCTCGGATGACGGCCCAGCCCACGAGGTGGGTGAAGCTGACCTTGCCGCCGCGCCCGCGGGCCAGGTGGTTGTTGATGACGATGCGGTTGTCGATGAGGAGCTTGACGGGGACGGCACGAACACTGGTTGCCGTAGGCACCTGCAGGCTGGCCGCCATGTTGATGACCACCCGCGCCGCCGGCCCCTTGAGCACCGTGAGGTCGTCGACGTGACCCGCCGCCTTGGCCTCGTCCGGTCCGGCGGTGGGGGTCGGTGACGGGCTGGTGCTCGGCGCGCTGGTGGCTGGGGCTGCGGGTGGGGCAGGCGGGGCCGTGGGTGCCACGGCGGGGACCGGCGTGGGCGTCGGGGCGACCGCGACTGCCGGGGTGGGCCGTGCCGTGGCTGCCGGGGGAGCGGGCCGGGTCGGCGCTGCGGCAGCGGGCGACGACGAGGCGCGGACCGCGTGTTCCCGGGGTGCGTAGTCGGCGAAGAAGTCCCACCACGAAGGGTCGACCTGGGACCTGTCGGTGAGGTATTGGTGATAGATCTCGTCGACGAGCCACTCGTTGGGGCCGAACTCGGCCAGCCGGTCGCTCACGTCTGTGGTGGCCGCTGTGGCGTTTGGCTGCGGGGAGGACGGCTGCGACGGATCCGGCGACACGGATGACCCCTCTGGACGGATGCCTCGTGGACCCGGACGGGTCGCGATCTCAGCGCTCAGCCTACGCCCGTCCACCGGCACGCCCGAGCCCGCCTTCGAACATCCGAACTCGGTGGCGCCCAGGCATTGCCGGGGTCGTGGAGTGTCAGTGGGTGGTGCCGTACCGGCCGTACTGGGCCGCAGTCGGGTTGGCAGGGTGGAACGCGCCGCAGTTCTGCGCGTTGAACCTGGGGTTGGCTGAGGCAGCGTTGGAGTAGCCGTTTGCAGAGTAGGAAGCCACCTTCGACGGGTCGTAGCTGAACATCGAGGCCGCGTAGCCGTAGTTGCCGCGGATGAGGTTGCCCGTCTTCGCGAGGGCGCTGACGTACACCTGCGTGGTCTGAGGGTTGCTCGTGAAGGGTGCGGTCGCCGTGACGAACAGGTTCCCGACGATCTTGTTGTTGCGTACGTTGCCGAACAGCAGCACCTGACGACCGTTGGAGACCATCGTGTTGTTGCTCACGACGACGTTCCAAGGCCCGATGGCCCCCACCTTCCCGCCGTTGCCGAGCTTGACGGCCTGCCCCTGAGGTGCGGAGTAGATGATGTTGCGGGAGATCACGCCGCTGGTGGCGGCACTGCCCGGGAAGGACACGTAGATGTTCTGGTCGGTGTTGCCACGGTTCGTCGTGGCGCCGTCGTAGACGCAGTTCCCGCTGAACGTGAACTTGGACGGTCCGCCCTTGCTGCCGGCGATGGCGACGTTGGCGTACGACCCGGTCGCCCGGGCACCCGTGAACACGCTGCCAGTGACCGACCAGCCGACCCCGCCGTCCATGTAGAGCGCGGAGTAGCCCTTGACGGTCGCCTGGAAGCCCAGGTTCGAGATGTGCCAGTAGTCCGCGAACGACAGCTGCAGGCCGCCGTACAGCAGTGCGGGGTGGGCCGGGTCCGCGCTGGTCAGCGTGATGGGGGCGTTCACCGTCCCCTTCTGCAAGGTCGTCGTCCCGTGGGTTTCGGCATACATCCGTAGGTAGTTGGTCCGATAGGTGCCGGCCTTCAGCGCGAGGGTCTGCCCAGGCCTCAGCCTTCCCATGGCGGTCTGCAGGTTGTCACTTGGGCCGATGGTGTAGACGGTGCCGGCGCTCGCGGTGCGATCGGGGATGAGCAGCGCGGCCGCCGTGGCGGCGGTGTTGCGCGCCGGGCCGCTGGCTTCGGCCAGGGCACCCGGCCCGAGCGCCAGGCTGGCCAGCGCCGCACTGACGGCAACCACCCGGATCGCGGTTCGGTTGGTGGGCCGGCGCATCACCGGTCGGCCCTCGGGGCGGCGTAGGAGACCTCGGTCATCCCCCTGTCATCGGTCCGGTGCCGTGCCTGGCCGATAGGCAGAACGGGGGAATGTGTCTATCTGGGGTGGCGGGTTAGGGCGGCGTCGAGCTCGGTGACGAGGCGGTCGGCGTCGGTGGTGCTGAAGGGTAGTGGTGGCCGGATTTTCAGGACGTTGTTGTGCGGGCCGGAGGTGGCGGTCAGGATGTGTTGGCGCCGGAGCTCGTTGATGATCGTCAGGGTGCGGGTTTCGTCTGGGGTGCCGTCTGGGTTGACCAGTTCTACTCCGAGGAACAGTCCGGCGCCGCGGACCTGGCCGATGCCGGGGTCCTTCAGTTCGCGCAGCTGGGTGCGTAGCTGGGTCCCGACCACGAGGGCGTTGTGCTGCAAGTGCTCATCGCGTACGACGTCGAGCACGGCCTGCGCGGCTGCTATTGATACCGGGTTGCCGCCGAAGGTGTTGAAGTAGCGCACGTCGCGGCCGAAGGACTCGGTGAGCTCGGGGCGCATGATGGTGGCCGCGACCGGCATGCCGTTGCCCATGGGCTTGCCGATGGTCATGATGTCGGGCACGACGCCGTGGCGTGTGAACCCCCACAGCGAGTGTCCGGTGCGACCGAACCCGGGCTGGATCTCATCGGCGATGAACAGCGCTCCGGCTCGGTGGGCCGCTGCTACGGCCGGGGCCAGGAAGCCTGCGGGGTCAGCCAGCACCCCGTCGGAGGCGAAGATCGTGTCCAGGACCAGGGCGGCCAGCGCGGTGCCGTGCTGGGCCAGGTCCTCGGCAGCGCCCTGGACCTGGGCCCCGAACCAGTCCCCGAGGGAGGCGAAGCCGGCGCCCAGGTGATCGAGGTGGTAGGCGTCGGGTGCGTCGATGACTCGTACCCATGGCGCCACGGAGTCCACGCCGCCCAGGGAGGGGGAGATGGCGGCGACCTCGGTGGTGACCCCGTGGTAGGCGTTGCGCGTGACGATGACCCCGGTGCGCCCGGTCTGGTGCTTGGCGATGCGCAGCGCGAGGTCACCGGCCTCGGACCCGGTGCAGGTGAACATCACGTGCCCGAGCTCGGTGGGCAGGGTCGAGAGCAGGTCCTCGGCGTAGTGCACGATGCCCTCGGACAGGTAACGGGTGTGCGTGTTCAGCGCCGCGGCCTGCGCCGCGATCGCGGCGCTGACCCGCGGGTGGGAGTGACCCACGGCCGGGACGTTGTTGTAGCAGTCCAGGTACTCGGTGCCCTCCGCGTCGTACAGATGCACCCCTGCTCCCCGCACCAGCTGCACCGGCTCCTGGTAGAACAGCCGATACGCCGGCCCGAGCGCACGGATCCGGCGCCGGACCAGATCCGCGGTCACCGCGTCGAGCTCCCCGACCCGGGACGGGTCGAAGTAGCTGGACGGTCCAACTCCGGTGGATGTCACGTGGGGTTCCCTCTCCTGACGCGGTCGGGCGGTGCGCACCGCAGCACTCGCGCCAGCGCGGCTGCCATGGCCGGCAGGCTCCGGCCTGTGCGTGCGGCGTTGGCAGGCAGCGTGGTCGACATCCACGAGTTCAGCAGCACTCGCTGGGCGAGCCTGCAGCGCACCAGGTCGGGGACTAGTGCGAGCTCCTCCTCGGTGAGGGCCCGAACGCTCTGGAAGCCCGCCAGCACGTCGGCGGGAGCGGACCAGGGCTGGTCCGGGTCATACGCCGCGTAGGACATCGCGACGGCGACCTCCGTCACCACCGCGGTGCTCACGGCCTCGCCGAAGTCGAGGATGCCGGTGACGTACCGGTTAGATACAGCGTCGACCAGCACGTTGCCGGGGTTGAAGTCGTTGTGCAGCACCTGGGACCGAAGACCGGGAAAGACCGGCGCGACCCGGGAGTCGAACGTGTCCAGGACCGCGAGCACGTCCTGCCTGGTCCCGGCGTCCTTCACGTAGGCCAGCAACGGACGCAAGGACCCCAGCCGCTGCAGGTCCCAGGACAGTCGCCGGGTTGAGGCCGGGTGCGTGAAGTCCAGCAACGACAGCGAGAGTCGGGCCACGGCCTGCCCGCACGAACGGCGCTGCGCGGGCGACGTGGTCGGATAGTCCAGTCCCCGGCCGGACAGGTAGGTCATCAGTCGCGCGATACGGGGACCCTCGTCGGTGTGCGTCGTGGCGGTTAGCGAACCGTCCAGGGTGGGGACGATCCGCGCCAGCGGTAGAGCCGGGTCCGTCGTCGCGGCGTGGAGCGCCGCCCGGGTCTGCATGTCGATGACGGCTGGGTCCTCGTGGGGGTTCGCGACCTTCAGGACGAAGCGGGCGTCGGTCGCCTCGACCAGGACGGTGTCGTCACGTTCGCTCTCGAACCGGCGCAGACCGGTGACCGTGACGCCGAAGTGTCGTGCCACCAAGCCCATGACCGCATGGTCGGTCAGCGAGGTGAACGGTGCGGCGACGGCATCGTCGATCGCCACGACCGCGTCGACCCCGCGATCCACCACGCCCGCACGCTACCGAAGCGGTGGTCCCTGCCAGCCGTCAGGGCGGGGATGTGACCGTTAGGGTCCGCGTCGTGCTGCATGTTCTGGTCCTGGCGGACTCCCTGGCCTTCCACGGACCGGACCAGCCGCATCGCCCTGACGACCGTCGGCTCTATCCGAACGTGATGGCGCAGACGCTGACCGGCACCCTGGGCCGCTCGGTGTCTGCGGATCTCGTGGCCCGGCTGGGCTGGACCGCGCGGGATGCCTGGTGGGCCCTGACGAAGGACCCTCGGGTCTGGGGTGAGCTGCTGCCGCGCGCCGACGCGCTCGTGCTCGGTGTCGGTCAGATGGACCAGCTGCCGGTGGCCCTGCCGACGTACCTGCGCGAGGGGATCTCCTACGTACGACCCGGGTGGTTACGCCGCCGGGTGCGGCGCGGCTACCTGGCGGCGTCCCCGTGGATCGTACGGGCCACAGACGGGCGGATGCGGGCGTTGCCACAGGCCGCCACCGATCACTACCTGGCCCGGATCGTGGCCGGGGTGCACCACTACCGGCCGGGCATCCCCGTGGTGCTGCTGGGACCTTCCCCGTACACGGCGCCGGCCTATCCCTCGCAGCGCCAGCATCCGCCGGCAGTTCTGGCGGCCCAGCGCTGGTCGCTCGCTCACGGCGTCGCGCTCGTGGACCTGGACTCGGTCGTGGCGCCCTCACTCAAGGACGGTTCGGGCAACCCGGACGGGATGCACTGGGGATGGGCGGTCCACGAGCGGGTTGGTCAGGCGCTGGCGGCCGAGCTCAGCGATGCCTTTCGGCATGATTGACATGGTGATGGGGTGGCCCGCCGGGGCGTGAGCCTCGGCGAACCACCCCATCGTGGTTGGGGCTATCGACCCAGCCGCAGGATGTAGTTCATCCCGTTCGGTGTGCCGACGCCGGTGACGTCGTCGTAGCCAGGTTGGACCACCAGCGACTCGGTCTGGTTCAGAGCGCGCAGGCTCGTCACCAGGCCGTTACTGGCATCGACGCCGTTTGCGAAGTCCTGACGGACCACGTACATCGTCTGGGGCGGGCTGACGATGTCGTGGAACGAGGAGGTGCCGGCGAGCCGGTAGATCTGGAAGTTCGCGAAACCGTGCGGCCGTCCGGCCGCCTGATCCGCGAGCGCCTCGATACCGGCCATCACCGGGCTCGCGAGGCTGGTGCCGCCGATCCGGTACTCGCTGTACTGCTGGTAGCTCGGTTTGCCGTTCGCGGCCGGGAAGGTCTGGGTCTCCCCGATCAGGAACCCGGTGTTGGGGTCGGCCACGGCCGCGATGTCAGGCACTGCCCGGCCGGCGGGCCTGCCGAAGTAGTTGGCGATGGACCGCGGGACGACGCCCTTCTGGTACGCCGGTTGGGCGAACACCTGGCTGGTGCCACCGCCGGCACCGTAGACCCAGTTGCCGGGAGGCTTCGGGGCCCACTTGCCGTTGGTCAGAACCGACTTAGAGGTGCCCCAGCCGGTCTCGAACAGGTAGTTGTTCTTGGCGCCGACGCCCAGCGAGGTGCCGCCGACCGCTGTCACCCACGGGTGGGAGGCAGGGAAGTCGGTCGTGCGCTGACCTGGGTTCGGGTTGTTCGGGTCGTTGACCTCGTCGCCATTGTCGCCGGAGGAGAAGAACACGCCAATTCCCTCGAGCGCGGCCTGGACGAACGTCTCCGTGTACGCCGACAAGGTCGCAGCGT
>JBDTDW010000022.1:0-15801 GCA_039922855.1 Candidatus Nanopelagicales bacterium
GACGGCTCATGGCCGGACGACGTTCGTGGGCGCAGGTGTGCCGGCGAACTGGCCCGGTCGTAGCGCTGGCGCTGCTGGCTGCCGGAGTGTTCGGCGCACCGTCGGCGAACGCCGACCAGCCGTTGACCATCGAGCAGGTGCAGGCCCAGCTCGACGGGCTCAACATGGCTGCCGCGAACGCCGTCGAGATGCTCAACGGGACCCACCAGCAGCTTGCGGCGATCAACGCCCGGATCGCGACGACCCAGCGCGAGCTCGCCACTGCGCAGACGACCGTCGTCCGGGCCGACTCCACCGTCGACCAGATGGCGCGGACCGCATACACCGGCGGGGGCATCAGCCAGTTCATGGAGGTCCTGACCTCCACCAGTCCCCAGCAGTTCCTGGACCGGGTGGCCGCGATGGGTGAGGCGTCCCGCGCCGCCAACGGCGACCTCAGCCTGGCGCAGCAGGCACGCCTGGCCCTGGCCCAGCACGAGGTCGAGCTGGCACAGGACAAGGCGATCGCCGCGGACGTAGCGGCGCTGGCCGTGCAGCAGCAGGGCCAGATCGCCACGGAGATCAAGGCGGGTCAGCAACTACTGGCGTCCCTGCAGGCCCAGGCCCGAGCCCAGCTGGAGGCACTGCAGGCTGCGCAGCGACAGGCCGAGATCAACCAGGCTCGGATCGCCGCGGCCGGCATCGTCGTACCGCCCGGGGCGCCGACCGGACCGGTGTCCGCGCGTGCCATGACGGCGGTGGCCTTCGCGCTCTCGCAGGTCGGTGGCATCTACTCGATGAACGCCGACCCGCCGAAGACGTGGGACTGCTCGAAGTTGACCGCGTACGCCTGGGGGCTGGCCGGGGTGACGCTGACGCCGTACTCGTACAGCCAGTGGTCGCAGACCCAGCGGATCCCCGTCACGTCCTTGCAGCCCGGCGACCTGCTGTTCTACTTCGGGCTTGGTGCCCACCACGTGATGATGTACATCGGGGGAGGGGAGGCCGTGAGCGCGACCAGCCCGAGCCGTGGTGTCGAGCTGGTGACCGACCCGTTCGGCGGCTGGTACGGCCCGCGTTTCTCCGGCGCCGGCCGGGTCGTCATCCCGGCGTGATGTCACTGCCCGGCGCACACCTTCCGGTGGACGTCAGCCGGCGAGGGACTCCCGGGCCGCCGCGGCGACCCGCTCCGGGGTGAATCCGAACTCCCGGAAGAGCGTCTCGGCGTCGGCAGACGCGCCGTAGTGCTCGAGGGACACAGCTCGTCCGCGGGCTCCGAGGTACTTCCACCAGCCCTGCGCCACCCCGGCCTCGACCGACACCCGAGCGATGACCGCGGCCGGTAGCACCGCCTCGCGGTACGCGTCGTCCTGCTCCTCGAACCACTCCACGCACGGCATCGACACGACGCGGGCCGCGACGCCCGTCCCGCTGAGCAGATCGCGCGCAGCGAGCGCCAGCTGGACCTCCGAACCGGTCGCGATCAGCAGCACGTCGGGAGAGCCGGACGCCGCGTCCGCCAGCACGTACCCGCCGCGGGCGACACCCTCGGCCGACCCGAGGTCGGATCGGTCCAGCGTCGGCACGTTCTGGCGGGTCAGGATCAGCCCAGCGGGGCGGCGGTGCTCGAGCACGGTTCGCCACGCGACAGCCGTCTCGTTGGCATCGGCGGGCCGTACGATCGACAGCCCGGGGATCGCACGCAACGCCCACAGGTGCTCGACCGGCTGATGGGTGGGTCCGTCCTCGCCGAGCCCGATCGAGTCGTGGGTCCAGACGTAGGTGACCCCGACCTGCATGAGCGAGGCCACCCGGACAGCTCCGCGCATGTAGTCGCTGAACGTGAGGAAGGTGCCTCCGAACGGGCGCAGCAGCCCGGACACGGCCAGCCCGGTGAGGGCAGCACCCATCGCGTGCTCCCGGATCCCGAAGTGCAGGACCCGACCGTACGGCGACTGGCTCTTGCCGAACGGTGAGTCCGCCTTGACGACGGTGCCGGTCGGCAGGAACGAGGCAGCGCCCTCGATCGTGGTGTTGTTGCTCCCCGCCAGGTCCGCCGAACCGCCGAGGAACTCCGGCAGCACCGCCGCGACGGCCTGGATGACCGCCTCGGACGCCTTGCGGGTCGACACGCCCTTCCCGGCCGGGAACTCCGGCAGCTCGATTTCGTCGGGCAGCGTCCCCGCGCGCAGCCGGTCCAGCAGCGCCGCTCGCTCCGGCTCGGCGGCACGCCACGCGTCGTACCGCTGCTGCCAGGCCGAGTGCAGCGCAGCGCCGCGGTCCCTGACCACGCGCGTGTGGGCGAGCACCTCGTCGGACACCTCGAAGGTGCGGTCCGGGTCGAACCCGAGGATGCGCTTGGTGGCCGCGACCTCGTCGGCACCGAGGGCGGAGCCGTGCGCCTTGCCGGTGTTCTGCAGGTTCGGCGCCGGCCAACCGATGATCGAGTGCAGCCGGATGAAGGAGGGCCGCTCCGTCTCGCTGCGCGCAGCCTCCAGCGCAGCGGCGACCGCCGGCACGTCGACGCTGCCGTCGGTACCGAGCTCGACGCTCTGCACGTGCCAGCCGTACGCGGCATACCGGGCCATCGCGTCCTCGTTGAACGCGACAGCCGTGTCGTCCTCGATCGAGATGTGGTTGTCGTCCCAGACCACCGTGAGGTTCCCGAGCCGCTGCGTCCCGGCCAGGGACGACGCCTCGCTCGTGACCCCTTCCTCCAGGTCGCCGTCCGAGGCGATCACGTAGACGTGGTGGTCGAAGACGCCGGCTTCCGGCGCTGCGTCGGGCTCGAGCAGGCCACGTTCGTACCGCGCACCCATCGCCATGCCCACAGCAGTCGACAGCCCTTGGCCGAGCGGACCCGTCGTCGTCTCGACGCCGACGGTGTGGTGGTACTCGGGGTGGCCGGGGGTCAGCGACCCCCAGGTGCGAAATGACTCCAGGTCGGCGAGCTCGAGACCGTAGCCGCACAGGTAGAGCTGGATGTAGAGCGTGAGCGAGGAGTGTCCGCAGGACAGCACAAACCTGTCCCGTCCAAGCCACGTCGCGTCGGCGGGATCGTGACGCAGGTAGCGCTGGAAGAGCAGGTACGCCACGGGCGCCAGGCTCATCGCTGTGCCGGGATGGCCGTTTCCCGCCTTCTGCACAGCGTCTGCGGCAAGTACCCGAGCGGTGTCGACGGCTCTGCGGTCCAGGTCGGTCCAGTCACGCTCAGGGTCGAACGGAGAGGACGTTTCAGTGCTGATCATCACGTGGAGCAGCCTAGCCGCGGGAGGCAGCATCCGATGTCGGGCCGTAACCTGAAGCCCACCCTTGCTGGCCTCGGCGTCGCGTGCTCTCGAGCTACGTCCTTGCCAGCAGGCACGCGCGCGAGCCGCAGACCGGTGAGGTGGACGCCATGTCCGAGAACGTGACCTCTGCACCTGATCCCGGCCGGTGGCGAGCACTGACGATCTGCCTGGCCGGCGGCTTCATGGTGCTGCTGGACGTCTCGATCGTGAACGTCGCGCTGCCGGCCATCCGTGAGGGGATCGGCGCCTCGGCCAGCGACCTGCAGTGGATCATCAGCGGGTACGCGCTCGCATTCGGTCTGATCCTGGTACCGGCCGGCCGCCTCGGGGACATGCGTGGGCGGCGACGGATGTTCGTCATCGGACTTGTGGTGTTCACGCTCTCCAGCGCCGTGTGCGGTGCCGCGCAGGACAGCGGTTGGTTGGTGGGCGCCCGGCTCGTGCAGGGCCTGGGCGGCGGGATCCTCACTCCTCAGATCACCGCGTTCATCCAGGAGCTGTTCGCCGGTCGCGAGCGCGGGGTCGCGTTCGGGGCCTTCGGATCAATGGTCGGGATCGCGACCGCGATCGGACCGGTGCTCGGCGGCGCACTGATCCAGATATTCGGCGCCACCGACGGCTGGCGATGGGTGTTCTACATCAACGTGCCGATCGGCGTGGTCCTCGTGCCTGTCGCAATGCGGATGCTGCCCGGCCACGACCGAGACACGGGCGCAGCCCGCCACGACCTCGATCTGATCGGAGTCGGCCTGTTCGGCGCCGGCACTGTTGCTCTGCTGCTCCCGCTGATCGAGTTCCAGGAGTGGAGCGCCGTGCGCATCTGCTCGCTGATCGCGGTAGCGGTGTTGCTGCTGGCCGCCTTCGTCGTCCGCGAGCACCGGTACGCTGCGTACGGCCACGAGCCCCTCCTGGACCTGTCACTGTTCCGTATCAGGTCGTACGCGTTCGGCACCTCGATGATCACGATCTACTTCGCGGGATTCGTCCCGCTGTTCTTCGTCTTCACGCTGTACCTGCAGACCGGCCTGGGCTACTCGGCGTTGGGTGCGGGGTTGGCGATCCTGCCGTTCGCGCTCGGCTCCGGAGCCGCTGCCGCGCTCGGGGGCCGGATCGTGGGCAGGTACGGCCGGCCGCTGGTGGTGCTGGGTCTGGTCGTCGTTGCTGTCGGGTATGCCGGATCGTTGGTGGCCATCAGAATTGGGTCGCCCTCTACTACGGCATGGCTGACCGCGCTGCCGCTGCTGGTCGCTGGAATCGGGAGCGGGTTGGTGATCGCCCCGAACCAGACACTGACCTTGTCGGAAGTCCCGGTGCCACAGGCCGGCTCTGCAGGGGGGTTGATGCAGACCGGTCAGCGGATCGGTACCGCCGTCGGAGTCGCTGCGGTAGGGACACTGTTCTTCGGGCGCGTAGCCGACAGCCGCGGGCAGGACTGGACGGGTGCCTATCAGGTCGGGATCGTCGTGGCGATCGGTTTCGTGCTCGTTGCACTCGTCGTCGCCGTGATGGACGTGGTCCTCGACGGCGGCAGCGAACGACCAGCGACCCAGGGCCGGCAGCCGTCGCAGTCCGCCGCCCGGCGCGTACAGTGACTGGCGTCCTCCGGTGGACGCCCACCGGCCCTGCAGCGCGTGAGGTTCCTGCGTGACCGACGTCGATCCTCGGGCCCCCGCCACAGACGCAACAAGCCAGGCGCGGGCCGGCCTGGACCCGCTCGTGCAAGGGGATGGCTCACTCAGGGCGACGGTCTTGGCGTACGTCTCCCTCACCAAGCCGCGCATCATCGAGCTGCTGCTCGTCACGACGGTCCCCGCGATGTTCATGGCCAGCAACGGCCTGCCGCACCTGGGGCTGCTGGTCATCACGCTGGTCGGGGGGATGCTTGCAGCGGGTGGGGCCAACACCCTCAACTGCTTCCTGGACCGCGACATCGACCGGATCATGGTGCGCACCGGTCACCGCCCGCTGGTCACCGGGGAGGTCAGCGCACGCGGCGCCCTGATCTCGGGCCTGGCCCTGTCGGTGGTCTCGGTCCTGTGGTTCGCCGCGCTGACCAACCTGCTGGCCGCCGCCCTCACCGCGATCGCGATCCTCGCGTACGTCGTGGGCTACACGATGCTGCTCAAGCGGCGGACCCCGCAGAACATCGTGTGGGGGGGCGCGGCGGGGTGCATGCAGGTCCTGATCGGGTGGAGCGCCGTGACTGGATCATTGGCACTCACCCCGTGGGTGCTGTTCGCGGTGCTGTTCTTCTGGACCCCGCCGCACTACTGGCCGCTGTCCATGAAGTTCCGTGAGGACTACAAGGCCGCCGGTGTCCCGATGCTGCCGGTCGTCGCGTCTGCCGGCCGGGTTGCCGCGGAGATCATCGGCTACTCCTGGGCGATGGTCGTGAGCTCGCTGGTGCTCATACCGGTCGCCCACACCGGACCCGTCTATGCCGTGGTCGCCCTGCTGCTCGGCGGCTGGTTCCTGGTCGAGGCACACCAGCTGCTCAGGCGCTACCGTCGCGGGCTCGACCCCCGACCGATGCGCCTGTTCCACCTGTCGATCACGTATGTGTCGCTGCTGTTCCTCGCGGTCGCCGCGATCCCGTTCACCCGCTTCTGACGTGCCGCAGCCCGACGCGCAAGCAGATCACGCGGCAGGCACGACCTCGACGTCGTTGCCACCGACCTCGTGTACCAGGACGACCCCGCGAGTCCGCGTGCACAGCAGCAGGTAGAGCGAGCAGCTCCAGACGAGGCAGGCACCGAGCAGATGGGCCGCGACCACGGCCCACGGCAGGCCGGTGAAGTACTGCACGTAGCCCACCAGACCCTGCGACAGCGCGACCGCCAGGGCGAGGGTGGCGGCGCGACGTGTACGAAGCGGCGCGTCGGTGATGCGAAGCGCGAGAGCGATCGCGAACAGCACCCCGAGGTAGAGCATCACGACGTCGGCGTGCAGCCAGCTGACCATGGCCGGGTCCAGTCCGAAGCGAGGGGTCCCCACGGACCCGGAGTCCGGGCCGCTACCAGTGACGATCGTGCCGAGCACGATGACCGCGCCTGCGAAGGCCACCGCCAGCCATGCTGCCCACCTCTCCTCGGCGCGCACGACCACCCGGAACGGCTGGTCGCCTGGTTCCGCGCTACGGACGACGAGCGCGACGCAACCGGCGACGATGAGCAGCGACAACAGAAAATGGCTGGCAACCAGTGCCGGGTTCAGCCCGGTCAGCACCGTGAACCCGCCGAGCACCGCCTGCGGGATGGTGCCCAGCAGTGGGACGCACGCGAGGACGACGACCGGCCGGCGGACCGACCGGCCGGCCTGGCGGTGCGATCGCACGTACAGCAGCGCCGTGCCCACGGCAGCCAGCGCCAGCGCACCGACCAGAAAGGTCATGGTGCGGTTGCCGAACTCCACGTACTTGTGCCACGACTGCTCCTGGTGAGCGACAGGCACGAAAGAGCCTGGCACGCACTGCGGCCAGGTGGGGCAGCCAAGGCCGGAGCCGGTGAGCCGTACCACGCCACCGGTGACGACGATCAGGATCTGCGCGACGAGGTTGGCCTGGAACACCCGTCGTGCCCAGGGCTCGAGCTCACCAGTGGCGTCGGTAGGCGTACTCGTCACCATGGAGGTCCGGGTCGTCACGTGACGAGGGTATGCACCAGCCCGCCGATCGCGTGCAGTTGGGGGACTCCCGCTGCGAACATCTTGTTGATCAAGGAGATGGTGGGGTCGCGGAAGCCGCGTCGAGCCGGGGACGTGCCGGGACGAGCACACCATCTCCTTGATCAGCCGCGAGTGCCGCAGCGGCTACTCCCAGCGGAAGGTACGGGCGGCTAGCGCGGTCGCGCCGACGCCCCAGACGAGCAGCACGAGCAGAGGCCCGAGGACACCGGCCACGCCCCTGCCGTGCAGCAGCACGTCACGCAGGCCCTCACCGAGGGCCCCGGAGGGCAGCAGCCGTACCACGCCGGCCACGGGGGACGGGAGCTTGTCCAGCGGGACGACGATCCCGCCGCCGAGCAGCAGCAGCAGGTACACCGCGTTGGCAGCGGCCAGGGTCGCCTCGGCCCGCAGCACTCCGGCCAGCAGCAGCCCGAGGGCACTGAAGGCCAGCGTCCCGAACAGCAGGAGCAGCACCGCGGCCGGCCAGGAGCCGTTCGGTGACCAGCCCAGGACGTACGCGGCCACCACGAGCAGCACGAGCTGGCCGGCCTCGACGACCACGACAGCCAGGCTCTTGGCGGTGACGAGGCCGGCTCGTGACAGGGGGGTCGCGCCCAGCAGCTTCAGGACGCCGTACCGGCGTTCGAACCCCGTCGCGATGGCCTGTGACGTGAATGCCGTCGACATGATCGCCAGCGCCAGGATCCCCGGCGTTACCTCGTCGATCGCGGGCCCGGTCCCCAGGCTGACCACCCGGGTTCGGGACAGCCCGACCAACAGCACCAGCGGGATCACGAGCGTGAGCAGCAGCTGTTCGCCGTTACGCAGGGTTGTCCGTACCTCCGTGACCGTCTGCGCAGCGATCCGGGTCCACACCGGTGCCGCGCCGGGCCGGGGTGCCAGCGCACCGCGGGCGCGGGTGTCGGGGGAGGAGATATCGGTCATGGCCGCAGCCTCGCGGAGGAGCACGTCATGGCCGCAGCCTCGCGGAGGAGCACGTCATGGGCGTAGCTCTCGACCGGTGAGCTCCAGGAACACGTCCTCGAGCGAACGGTTGCCGCTGCTCAGCGAGGTGGCCATCACGTCGTGGGCCGCGCACCAGGCGGTGACGGCAGCGAGCAGGTCGGGACCGACCTCACCGTCGACGCGGTAGCTGCCGGCCGGGCCCTCCACGACGCGGGTACCGGTGGGCAGCACAGTGGCCAGTGATGCGGTGTCCAGCCCCTGTGGTGCCAGGAAGCGAAGTGAGGGCGCGGAGCTGCTCGTCAGCTCTTGCGGGGAGCCGCTGGCGACCAGCCGTCCCGCGTCCACGATCGCGACAAGGTCGGCCAGCCGCTCCGCTTCGTCCATCAGGTGGGTGGTGAGCACGACGGTGACGCCGTCGTCACGGAGCTGGCGCACCAGATCCCAGACCGCGTGCCGCGCCTGTGGGTCCAGGCCTGCAGTGGGCTCGTCGAGGAACACGAGCGCCGGCCGCCCGATCACAGCGACGGCGAGCTTGACCCGCTGCTTCTCACCTCCGGACATCCGGCGGAACGGCGTACGGCCGAGCCCGGACAGTCCCAGCCGCTCCAGCAGCGACGTGACAGGCAACGGATCGCGATAGAAGGCCGCCATCGCTCGCAGCGCGCCGGACGCCGTGGCGGCGGGAGCCACCCCGCCTTCTTGCAGCATGACCCCGACTTGGGGACGCAACGCTGCGCCGTCGGCGGCGGGGTCCAGGCCGAGGACGCGCACCCGACCGGCCGCCGCCTTGCGGTAGCCCTCGCAGCACTCGACCATCGAGGTCTTCCCGGCGCCGTTGGGTCCTAGGACCGCCGAGACGGCACCGGTCGGCAGCGCCAACGACAGCCCGTCGACCGCGACCTTGCTGCCGTACCGGATGACCAGGTCCTCAACGAGGACGGCGGGCT
Source organism: Candidatus Nanopelagicales bacterium (assembly GCA_039922855.1). Taxonomy (GTDB): domain Bacteria; phylum Actinomycetota; class Actinomycetes; order S36-B12; family CAIYMF01; genus JAFIHG01. The sequence goes on from JBDTDW010000022.1 coordinate 8,846, forward strand.
CGGGGGGCGGCACGAACCGAAAGTCTAGGAGCACGCGCCCCGCCTCCTCACCGGACATTGCTGTGAGGGGGCCGGGCCCCGTGCGATTCCGCTCTGGGAGGACCTCGATTCGACTCGGACCGGCGTATCGGCAACACTTGTGTTGTGAAATCCTCGGTGGCGTCTGCTTCACAGGCGACAGACCCCGCGACAAGACCGGCAGCGGGTCCGGTCGCAGGTCCGGCCGGCGCCGCCACCCGGGTCGCGGCGGCCTTGCTGGAGGGCGGCCCGCAGACCGCCGCAGCACTGGCCACTCACCTCGAGCTCACCGGCACTGCCGTACGACGGCACCTGGACACTCTGCTGGTCGCCGGGCACGTCATCGCCGGGTCTCGAGCGCCGTACGGCCCTGGTGCCGGGGCCCCGGCGCGACGAGGGCGGGGTCGACCGGCCCGCGTCTACACACTGACCGCGACAGGTCGCGATGCCTTCACGCAGGGCTACGACGACCTGGCCGTGGATGCGCTGCAGTTCCTCGCCGAGCACGCAGGGGAACCAGCCGTCGCAGCCTTCGCCCGCAGACGGGCTGACGACCTGGAACGTCGCTACGCCTCGGTGCGCACCCACTCCGACCCCGCGACCGCGCTCGCCGAGGCGCTGAGCGCCGACGGCTATGCGGCGACCACTGTGCCGGGCCCGCTCGGTGTGCAGGTGTGCCAGCATCACTGCCCGGTCGCCCATGTGGCCGAACGGTTCCCCCAGCTGTGCGAGGCCGAGGCCGAGGCGTTCACGCACCTGCTCGGAACACACGTGACCCGACTGGCGACCATCGCCGGCGGCGACGGTGTCTGCACGACCCTTGTGCCGCAACTGCGCGGCGCTCGTCCGATCGTCCCCCGGAAGGACACGCGATGACCACCACCGCTCACCCTGAGCTCGACGGACTGGGTCGCTACCAGTTCGGCTGGTCCGACTCCGACGCCGCAGGCTCCGGGGCACGGCGTGGGCTCAACGAGGACGTCGTACGCAACATCAGCGCCCTGAAGGACGAGCCGGACTGGATGCTGCAGATGCGCCTGAAGGCGCTGCGCCTGTTCACCAAGAAGCCGATGCCGTCCTGGGGAGCCGACCTGTCGGGGATCGACTTCGACAACATCAAGTACTTCGTGCGCTCGACGGAGAAGCAGGCCACGTCCTGGGACGAACTACCCGACGACATCAAGAACACCTACGACCGGCTCGGCATCCCCGAGGCCGAGAAGCAGCGGCTCGTCTCCGGCGTCGCGGCCCAGTACGAGAGCGAGGTCGTCTATCACAAGATTCGTGAGGACCTCGCGCAGGAAGGGGTCATCTTCCTGGACACCGACAGCGCGCTGCGCGAGCACGAGGACCTGTTCCGCCAGTATTTCGCATCGGTGATCCCCAGTGGGGACAACAAGTTCTCGGCGCTCAACACCGCCGTGTGGTCCGTCGGCTCATTCATCTACGTCCCCAAGAACGTCAAGGTCGACATCCCGTTGCAGGCGTACTTCCGGATCAACACCGAGAACATGGGCCAGTTCGAACGGACGCTGATCCTGGTCGACGAGGGTGCCTACGTCCACTACGTCGAGGGCTGCACGGCGCCGACGTACTCCTCGGACTCGCTGCACTCCGCGGTGGTGGAGATCGTGGTGAAGAAGGGTGCCCGGTGCCGATACACCACCATCCAGAACTGGTCGAACAACGTCTACAACCTCGTGACCAAACGCGCTGTCGCGCACGAGGGCGCGACGATGGAGTGGATCGACGGCAACCTCGGCTCCAAGGTCACCATGAAGTACCCGGCCGTGTGGCTGATGGGCGAGCACGCCACCGGCGAGACGCTGTCGGTGGCCTTCGCCGGGGCCGGCCAGCACCAGGACGCCGGTTCCAAGATGGTGCACGCGGCCCCGAACACGTCCAGCACGATCATCAGCAAGTCTGTCGCCCGCGGCGGCGGGCGCACGTCGTACCGCGGCCTCGTGCAGATCAACGAGGGTGCGCACGGCTCTCGCTCGACGGTGAAGTGCGACGCTCTGCTCGTCGATGACATCAGCCGCTCTGACACGTACCCCTACGTCGATGTGCGCGACGACGACGTGTCGATGGGCCACGAGGCGACCGTCAGCAAGGTCAGCGACGACCAGCTGTTCTACCTCATGAGCCGCGGGATGACCGAGGACGAGGCGATGGCCATGATCGTGCGTGGGTTCGTGGAGCCGATCGCCCGCGAGCTGCCCATGGAATACGCCCTCGAGCTGAACCGGCTCATCGAGCTGCAGATGGAAGGAGCGGTCGGCTGATGCCCGCCACCATCGCATCTGGCCCCGAGGCCGGGTTCGTCGTGCCGGCGGCCAGCAAGGCCGAACGACTGCGCAGCCGTGACCTGGCCGACCACGCAGTCCCCACCGGTCGGGAGGAGGACTGGCGCTTCACGCCGCTCGCGCCGCTGCGGGCGCTGCTTGATGCCGCACCGGCCGACGCCGAGCTGGCGACCCTGTGGACCGCGAGGGGGGCTTCGGTGTCCAACCTCGATGACGACGACCCCCGCCTGGGGTCGTGGCTGGCGCCCGCCGACCGCATCAGCGCGGTGGCATACGCCGCGAGCACCGAGGCCCTGGTTATCGATGTCCCGGCCGAGACGGTGGACGCCCGCGTCGACCTGACGATCAACGGGACCGGCGGCGTGAGCTACTCCCACGTGCTCGTCCGCATCGGTCACCACGCGAGCGCGACCGTGGTGACCGATCACCACGGCACCGCGACCACCGCCGGGAACGTCGAGATCGACGTCGCCGACGGCGCCTCGCTGACGTTCATCGCGGTGACGGACTGGGACGACGACGCGGTCCAGGCAAGCACGCACTCCGTACGCGTCGGTCGGGACGCCATCGTCCGCCACGCCCTCGTGACGCTGGGCGGTGCGGTCGTACGCCTCGCCATCGACGTGGACTACACCGGTCCGGGAGGGCATGCGACGTTCCTCGGTGTCTTCTTCGCCGACGCCGGTCAGCACCTCGAGCATCGGCTGTTCATCGACCACGCCCAGCCGCACTGCACCAGCAACGTGGAGTATCGCGGTGCGCTGCAAGGGGATCCGAGTGCCGGACCGAAGGGGATCGCCCGTTCCGTGTGGATCGGCGACGTCCTGATCCGGGCCGGGGCCGTGGGGACCTCGACCTACGAGATGAACCGCAACCTGCTGCTCTCGGACGCCGCGCGCGCCGACTCGGTCCCCAACCTGGAGATCGAGACCGGGGAGATCGTGGGCGCCGGGCACGCCAGTGCGACCGGCCGGTTCGACGACGAGCAGCTGTTCTACCTGCAGTCCCGTGGCATCCCGCCGGAGGAGGCCCGCCGCCTGGTCGTACGCGGCTTCTTCGCCGACATCGTGGGACGCATCGGTGTGCCCGACGTCGGGGCCCGCGTCCTGCGCTCCCTGGATGGCGAGCTCGGCGCCGGTGACGCCACGTTCGCCGCCATCTTCGAGTCGGCCGACGAGGAGCTCTCATGAGCTTCGTGGACGTCTGCCGACTCGCCGACATCCCAGAGGTTGGGGCGCTCGCGGTGAAGGTGGACGGCCTGCCTGTTGCCGTCGTGCGCGCCGGCGACGGCAACGTCTACGCCATCGAAGACATCTGCTCGCACGCCGAGGTGTCCCTCTCCGAGGGGGAGGTCGATGGCTGCACCCTGGAATGCTGGCTGCACGGCTCGCGTTTCGACCTTCGCAACGGTGAGCCGACCGGCCTGCCCGCGACCGAGCCGGTCGCCGTCTACCCCGTCCGCATCGAAGGTGACGGCGACGATGCCGTGGTCCTCGTCGATGTCACAATCCGCGCAGCGTAGGAGCTCGAGCATGGCCACCCTTCAGATCACCGACCTGCACGTCAGCGTGGACGCCGACGGCGCGAAGCGCGAGATCCTTCGCGGGGTGGACCTCACCATCCGCTCCGGAGAGACCCATGCGCTCATGGGCCCGAACGGGTCTGGCAAGTCCACCCTGGCTTACTCCGTCGCCGGACACCCGAAATACACCGTTACCTCGGGCAGCATCACGCTCGACGGTGAGGACGTGCTCGCGATGACCGTCGACGCGCGGGCACGGGCCGGGTTGTTCCTCGCGATGCAGTACCCAATCGAGGTCCCTGGCGTGTCCGTCTCGAACTTCTTGCGCACCTCGGTCACCGCTGTGAGCGGCGAAGCCCCGAAGCTGCGCACATGGGTCAAGGACATGCGCGGCGCGATGACAGCGCTGGCCATGGACTCCTCGTTCGCCGAGCGCAGCGTCAACCAGGGCTTCTCCGGCGGAGAGAAGAAGCGTCACGAGATCCTGCAGATGGAGCTGCTCAAGCCGAGGATCGCGATCCTCGACGAGACAGACTCGGGCTTGGACGTCGACGCGCTCAAGGTGGTCAGTGACGGGGTGAACCGCGTCCGGGAGTCGCAGGACGTCGGCATCATGCTGATCACGCACTACACGCGTGTCCTGCGCTACATAAAGCCCGACTTCGTCCACGTCTTCGTCGAGGGCCGGATCGTGCGTGAGGGCGGCCCAGAGCTGGCGGACGAGCTGGAGGAGAACGGCTACGAGCAGTTCACGAAGGCGGTCACGACGTCATGACAGCGCTGCACGAGGGGGTCGACGCGCGACTGCTCGCCGTTGAGCAGGTGCGAGCCGACTTCCCGATCCTGTCTCGGACAGTTCGTGGCGGACGTCCGCTGGTCTACCTCGACTCCGGGGCGACGTCGCAGAAGCCGTACGCCGTCCTGGACGCCGAGCGCGACTTCTACACCCAGCACAATGCGGCGGTGCACCGCGGAGCCCACCAGCTCGCCGAGGAGGCGACCGACCTCTACGAGGCGGCTCGGGGGAAGGTCGCGGCGTTCATCGGTGCCGACGACCGCGAGATCGTGTTCACCAAGAACGCGACCGAGTCGCTCAACCTCGTGGCGTACACGTTCTCCAACGTGACAGCCAAGGCGGCCCACGGTGCGGTGCTGCCGGAGGGCTCGCAGCGCTTCCTGCTACGCCCCGGGGACGAGATCGTCGTGACCGAGATGGAGCACCACGCGAACCTCGTCCCGTGGCAGGAGGTCTGCGACAAGACCGGTGCGGTCCTGCGCTGGATCGGCGTCACCGCCGAGGGGCGACTGGACCTGGCCCACCCCGACAAGGGCCTCGGGATCATCAACGACCGCACCAAGGTCGTGGCACTGACACACCAGAGCAACGTCCTCGGCACCGTGACACCGGTGGCGCAGGTGGCGGCGGCCGCCCACGCGGTGGGAGCCGTGGTGGTGCTCGACGCCTGCCAATCCGTACCTCACCTGCCCGTCGATGTCCGCGAGCTCGGGGTGGACTACCTCGCGTTCAGCGGCCACAAGATGTTGGGGCCCACCGGGATCGGGGTGCTCTGGGCACCTTACGAGCTGCTGGACGCGATGCCACCGTTCCTGACCGGCGGCTCCATGATCGAGCAGGTGCACATGGAGCGCTCGACGTTCGCCCCGCCGCCGCAGCGCTTCGAGGCGGGCGTACCGATGACCGCGCAGGTCGTGGGTCTCGGTGCCGCCGTCGACTACCTGCAGGGGCTCGAGTCCGCGGACGGGACCCTTGGCGGCATGTCGGCCGTGGCCGCTCACGAGCACGCCATCACCGACTACGCGCTGGCTCAGCTAGCGCGGGTGCCCGGGGTCACGGTCGTCGGACCGCGGGACACCCTCGCGCGGGGAGCCGCGGTCTCGTTCGTCGTCGAGGGGATCCATGCCCACGACGTGGGGCAGGTCCTGGACGACCAAGGCGTCGAGGTGCGGGTCGGTCACCACTGCGCGTGGCCCCTGCACCGCGTGTTCGGGATCGCGGCGACCGTACGCGCCACGTTCTACATCTACAACAGTCCCGCCGACGTGGACGCGCTCGTCGATGCAGTGCGGGCGGCGCAGAAATTCTTCGGGGTGGCGGCGTGAGCGCACCGGACGACCTGCAGTCCCTGTACCAGCAGATCATCATCGACCACGCCAAGAACCCGTACGGCCGCGGCCTGCGAGAGCCCTACGACGGCGAGAAGCACGATGTGAATCCCACCTGCGGGGACGAGCTGACCGTCCGCGTACGTCTGGACGGCGACGGCGAGCAGGCCACGATCCTCGACATCTCCTACGAGGGCCAGGGTTGTTCGATCAGCCAGGCGAGCGCCTCGATCATGACCGAGCTGCTGGTCGGGCAGTCCCTGGCGACCGGTCTGCACGCACAGGAGGAGTTCCTGCACCTGTTGCAGGGCAGGGGCAAAGTGGTTCCCGACGAAGAGGTCCTGGGAGACGCCGTGGCGTTCTCGGGTGTGGCCAAGTACCCCGCGCGCGTCAAGTGCGCACTTTTGGCATGGATGGCATGGAAGAGCGCGGTCGTATCGGCCGTGGAGACGAAGGTGGCTTCATGATGGACAGCACTGCACCCTTGGCCGCCGGCACGGCAACCACCGATGTCGACGACGTGATCGAAGCACTCAAGGACGTCGTCGATCCCGAGCTCGGCATCAATGTGGTCGACCTCGGCCTGATCTACGACGTGGGGGTCGACGACTCCAACATCGCGACGATCGACATGACCTTGACCTCGGCCGCCTGCCCACTGACCGACGTGATCGAGGACCAGACCCGCGCGGCCCTGGACGGCGTCGTGAGCGACTACCGCATCAACTGGGTGTGGATGCCGCCGTGGGGACCGGACAAGATCACCGACGACGGGCGAGAGATGCTCCGGGCGCTGGGCTTCAACGTCTGAGCCCCCCGGCCCTGAACTGCCTTGATCTCCCCTTAGGGAAGATCAAGGCAGTTCAGCTGCGCTTCCTGACCTCAATTGGCGATCATGACACGCGCGGAAGATCGCCATCTCGGGTCATGAGGTCAAGTTGAACTGCCTTGATCGCCCCTTTGGGACGAATCGCGGAGTTCGGCTG
>JBDTDW010000023.1:0-3246 GCA_039922855.1 Candidatus Nanopelagicales bacterium
TTGCCAGCTGCTCGATGCATAGCTGGTCATCAGCTCCTGGTGCACCGGGTCCACCTGCCGCAAACCGCGCAGTGTGCTCACGAACATCGGGAAGAACACGACTATGACCACGATGAGCCTTCGAGGAGTCGTCGATGTCGACGTGAACATGGTGTTGAAGATGGGAGCCAGTGCGACGATCGGCATCGCCGCGACGGCTGCGGCAAGGGGGGACAGCAGCTCGTCGACGAACCGGGTGCGCGAGGCCAGAACCGCGGCGACCACCCCGAGGACCGCACCGATCAGCAGGCCGACCAGTGCGTTGCTTCCGCTCACAAGGAATGACGACCAGATGTCCCCGACGTTCGCGCGCATCTGGACCCAGATCACGCTGGGCTTGGGCAGCACGTATGCCGGGATCTTTCGTGCGACGACGAACAGCTCCCACAGCAGCAGGAACATCAGACCCACGACCAGGGGCGCCCCCACCTTCAGGGCCTGCCGTGCGTATGACGTACTCATCAGCCCTCCGCCCCCGCTGCCATCGCCACCCGGCCCACGGTGGTGGTACGTGGACCTCGCAGTGCCTCACGCACCTCGGTGACCTTGGTGAAGAAGGATTCATGCTCCCGCAGTCCCTCGAAGCGGTCCCCGAGCCCCACCGTCACGACGGACGTGATGCGCCCTGGACGTGCTGACATCACCACGACGCGGTCGGAGAGATAGACCGACTCGGCGATCGAGTGCGTGACGAACACCACCGCGGCACCGGTCTCTTGGCAGATACGGACGAGCTCGTCCTGCATCCGCTCACGCGTCATCTCATCGAGAGCGCCCAACGGCTCGTCCATGAGCAGCAGCTTCGGGCTCTCAGCGAGAGAGCGGGCGATCGCCACCCGCTGCTGCATGCCGCCAGAGAGCTGATCGGGCCGGTGCTGCGCGAACTCCGACAGACCGACCAGGTCCAGCAGCTGCGCCGAGCGTTCCCGCCGCTGCCGCTTGCCCACCCCGTGCAGCTCTAGAGGCAGCTCGATGTTCGCCACGACCGTGCGCCACGGCAGCAGCCCGGCCTGCTGGAAGGCGATGCCGTAGTCCTGATCTTTGCGGGCCTTCCCGGCCGGCTTGCCGAACACGCTGACCGTGCCCATGGAAGCTGAGATCAGGTCCGCGATGACCCGCAGGAGCGTGCTCTTGCCACACCCGGAAGGGCCGATCAACGACACGAACTCGCCCGGTGCCACCTCGAGCTCGACGTCCGCAAGTGCGACGACCGACTGCCCCTTGCCACCGGCGAAGGTCTTGCCGACCCCTGTTATCGAGACGGCCGCGGCCGTGTCCGACACGTCCGGCCGGTTCTCTTCGGCTCTCATGTGCTTGCCTCCACAGGCCGGTAGCGACGAAGTGCCAGCTCGATGAACCCCACGAGTCCCGCAGCGACGAGCCCGAGGACCGCAGCGCCGAGGATTGCGGTGTAGGGCTTGGGGGGATCACCGGTCGCGGCCTGGGCGTAGTCGATGATCAGTCGGCCGATTCCCCCCTTGGTGCCGGTCGAGATCTCCGCGACGATGGCGCCCACCACCGAAGCTGCGGCCGCCAGACGCAGCGAAGGCACCAGGTACGGCACGCTCGCCGGCAACCGGAGTCGCACCATCGTCTGCCACCATGAGCCGGCATATGAGCGCATCAGCTCGAGCTGGGTCGCCGCCGGCGAGTTCAGCCCGCGCAGGGCCCCCACGGCGACGGGGAAGAACGCGAGGTACGCCGCGATCATCGCCACCGACATCCATGGCTCCCACGGCCGCCCGAAGAACTTCAGCTGGCCACCCCAACCCACTACCAGCGGAGCCAGTGCGACCAGCGGCACGGTCTGACTCAGTACCACGTACGGCAGCAGCCCGCTCTCCGCGGTGCGGAAACGCTGCATGAGGATCGCAAGCAGCATTCCGACGACGACACCGATCAACCAACCGATGCCGGCCACTCCGAGGCTGAACGCCATCGCGGTGAGGACGGCCGTCAGGACGGTGCTGCCTCCCGACGCCGACAGCTCGGGTTGGGTGAATCGGCCCAGGATTGCCGATACGTGCGGCATGGAGACGTCGTCGGCGCGTGGCAGCAGCCGCATCCCGAAGAAAATGCCACCATCCTGCGGACCCACTGCTTTGTACAGCTCCCACACCCCTATTACCAGCAGGGTCGACAGCACCGCCATCAGCGCCGGCCGGGACCTCGCTGACCGAGCCGAGAGCGCGCGGCTCTCCGACGCAGCCGCAGAGTTCACCCCCTCGACCGTCAGGACGGTGTCAACGCTCACGCCTTGGCCGTGACCTGGTGGTGGACAGCTGGGATGATGGTCTCGCCGTACGCCTCGAGTGTCTGCGTTTTCCCGTCGTGTTGGAGGTAGACGGCGAACTGGTCGACGCCCAGGCTCTTGAGCTCCTCGAGCCGTTCGATGTGCTGGGCGGGGGTGCCCAGGATGCAGAATCTGTCGACGATCTCGTCGGGGACGAAGTCGGTGTGGGTGTTCGCGGCCTGACCGTGTTCGTTGTAGTCATAACCAGTGCGGTTCTTGATGTAGTCGGTGAGCGCGTGCGGCACCGGGGAGTCCTCGCCGTAGCGGGTGACGATGTCGGCGACGTGGTTGCCGACCATGCCGCCGAACCAGCGGCACTGCTCGCGCATGTGCTCGATATCGCCCCCGACATAGGCGGGGGCCGCGACACAGAAGGTGAGGGAGTCCGGGTCGCGGCCGGCTTGGCTCGCGGCCTGCTTCACCGCACTGATGGTCCAGGCCACGATGGAGGGGTCTGCCAGCTGCAGGATGAACCCGTCACCGACTTGTCCGGTCAGGGCCAGGGCCTTGGGCCCGTACGCCGCCACCCACACCGGCAATCGTGACGCGGTGCCCCAGGGGAATCGCAGCGTGGAGCCCTGATGCTCGACCTGACGGCCATTCCCGAGCTCGCGGATGACGTGGACGGCCTCTCGCAGCGTGGCCAGGGTGGTGGGCTTGCCGTTCAGGACGCGCACCGCGGAGTCGCCGCGCCCGATGCCGCACACGGTGCGGTTGCCGTACATCTCGTTCAGCGTCGCGAACAACGACGCGGTCACGGTCCAGTCCCGGGTGGCGGGGTTGGTGACCATCGGGCCGACAATGACCTTGCGGGTCTGGGCCAGGATCTGGGAGTAGATCACGTACGGTTCCTCCCACAACAGGTGAGAGTCGAAGGTCCACACGTACGAAAAGCCCAGGTTCTCGGCCTGGCG
>JBDTDW010000024.1:0-9250 GCA_039922855.1 Candidatus Nanopelagicales bacterium
ATGGTGCGACGCTGGGCCGACACCGCCGGCGCGCTGCTCGCGTCCCAGGTCAAGCCGTCGCTGGCCGTGCCCGGCATCACTCTGGAGACCGGCAACCGGCCCTACCAGCTCGTGGGCGTGATCAGCCCGTGGAACTTCCCGTTGCTGCTCGGCCTCATCGACGCGATCCCGGCGCTCGCCGCCGGTTGCGCCGTACTGATCAAACCGAGCGAGGTCACACCGCGGTTCATCGCGCCGCTGCAGGCCACGATCGACCGGGTGCCCGTCTTGCGTGACGTCGCCCGGGTCATCGAGGGGGCGGGCCAGACCGGTGCCGCCATGATCGCGCTGGTCGACACGGTGTGCTTCACCGGCAGTGTGCCGACCGGTCGGGTCGTCGGGGCCGCCGCTGCCGCGGCGTTCATCCCCGCCTTCCTCGAGCTCGGCGGCAAGGACCCCGCCATCGTGCTGGCCGGCGCGGACCTGGAGCGCACCTCGTCCGCCTTGCTCTGGGGCGCTGTCTCTAACGCCGGGCAGTCCTGCCTGTCGATCGAGCGGATCTATGTACAGGAAGGCATCCACGACGAGCTCGTGGACCGGCTCGTAGCCAAGGCGGAGAAGGTGGAGCTCGCGTGGCCCACCGTCGAGGACGGGGTGCTCGGCCCACTCATCGACCCGGCCCAGGCGGACATCATCGAGCGCCAGCTCGCCGACGCGGTCGGAAAGGGCGCGACAGTCCGTACCGGTGGCACCATCGAGACGCTAGGTGGCGGGCGCTGGATCCGGCCGACCGTCCTCACCGATGTCGACCACAGCATGGCCATCATGCAGGAAGAGACGTTCGGACCCATCCTGCCCGTCATGGCCTTCGACACGGTCGAGGCCGGCGTGGCACTGGCCAACGACAGCGAGTACGGGCTCTCCGGTGCAGTGTTCGGCCCGGACGTCGAGTCCGCCGAGGCGATCGGACGCCGTCTCGACGTGGGTGCCGTCAGCATCAACGATGCCGCACTCACCGCGCTGATCCACGAAGGCGAGAAGAACTCCTTCCGCACCAGCGGCCTCGGCGGGTCACGCATGGGACCGTCCTCGATCCGCCGCTTCGTCAGACGCCAGACCCTCATCGTCAACAGCACGTCGACCCGCGATCCGTGGTGGCACACACCCTGAACGCACGACCCTAAGGAGCACCATGGGAATCAGAGAGGGAATGCCACTGCTGGCCAAGCACGAGGGCTACTGGAGAGGTGACTACACCTATCTCGACCCCTCAGGAAAGATCATCGACCAGCACGAGTCTCATCTGTCCTGCCTGTTCCCGGAGTCCGGTGACTTCCCGTACAACCAGGTCAACACCTACACCTGGCCGGACGGGCGCCGGGAGGTGCACGAGTTCCCCGGCAGCTACGACGGCTACGGGCGTATGCACTTCGACACCGACCGCCTCAAGGGCATCACCTGGGGGGTGGACGAGAACACCATCTACCTGACTTGGATCTACAAGGAGAAGGGCACCGACCTGCGGCTGTTCGAGCTCATCGTGCTCTCCGATGACGGCAACAACCGCTGCCGGACCTGGCAGTGGGTGCGCGACGGCAAGATCGAGATGCGCACCATCATCAACGAGACCCGCACCCCGGAGCAGACACCATGACCGAGCCGAACGTGAACCCCTTCAACCAACAGATCGTCGACGCCGTCGCCCACCACATGAACCTCGACCATCCCGAAGACTCGCTGCTGATCGTCCGCTCCCTGGGCGAACAGCCCGCCGCTACCGAAGCCTCGGTCAGCGGGCTGGACGGAGACTCGATCACGTTCGACGCCGTGATCGAGGGCCGACAGCAGGCAGTGCGTGTGCCGTGGAGCACGCCCTTGACCGAACGCACTCAGATCCGCGTCGAGGTCACCGCGATGTACTACGACGCCTGCAAGGCCCTCGGCGTGCAGCCTCGAGAGGCCCAGGCGCACTGAGTCGTTCGACCAGCGCCAGCAGCTCGACCAGACGCCCGGTCACCGGCCGGGAGTCTGGTGGTGTGAGAGGATCCGAGCTGTGCCAAAGATCATCGGCGGGTCGCTCGAAGAGCATCGCGAACGGATGCAGGAGCGCATCTTCGCGGCGTTGGCTCAGTTGCTCGACGAGCGTGGCTACGACGCACTCACGCTAGCCGACATCGCAGCCGCCGCCGGAGTGGCTCGTACTGCGATGTACAACTACTACTCCGACAAGGAGACCCTGCTCATCGCGTACACCGCGCATGAGACCGGGCGCTACGTCGGCCGACTGCAGGAGGAGCTCGCTGCGGTCCCCAATCCGGTCGACCAGATCCGGGTCTTCGTCCGGTTGCAGCTGTTACAGATGGTCACCCAGCACGTCGCGCCCAACTCGCTGTCGACCGTCCTGACCGGCGCGGGCCACACGAAGATGCTCGAGCACGTCGCGCCGCTGTGGGAAATCCTGCGTGCGATCATGGCCGACGCCGTGGAGCAGCGGTACCTCCCGGAGGAGGACCTCGACCTGCTGCTACCGCTGGTCACCGCGTCCATCGCGGGACGTTCCGTGGCCGACCTCAGCGGTGACCAGCTCGAGAAGGCCATCGACGAGACGAGCACGTACGTGCTGCGGGGTCTCGGTGCCAGGCTGGACAGCTCCGGTCGCCCCCGCCGACTCCCGGCCCTCTGAAGTCGGTGGCAGGGAACGGGCTCAGGTCCAGAGGCGGACGAGGACTGGGCCGTTGAGGGGCGGGGGGCGATGGTTGGCGGGGAGCAGTGTCCAGCTCAGGTCCGGTAGCGAGAGCAGATCCTGATCCATGTCGAGCGGGGCGTCTCCCAGGGCGGCCACCACGTGTGAGCTGCCGGGTACGCCGCTGCGGTGACGACGCAACCGACCCGGGGTCGGTTGACCGTACGTCACCTCGCTCGTCGCCGACTGGTCACCGACAGCGCCGCGCCAGAGCACCGGGCCGGAGAACCATGCCAGTGCCAGGGCACCTCGGTGCGAATGGCTTTCCGACCGCGTGGCGCACGGGGGGATCCAGGCCCAGCTGCCGGCACGGTGCTCGTGGCCGCTCACGGCCAACGATCCGGTGAGTACGACGAACTCCTCGCCCGCCACGTAGTGCCCAGCCCCGGGCCGGCTCCAGCCGGGGGGGAAGGCGACCAGCGCGACGCTCGCCCTCGTCCTCGGGTCGACGTGCAGCCGCAGCAGGCGTACGGCCGGGGTGGCGTCCGGGATGACCAGCTCGAACCAGCCCGTCGCGTCCTCGAGCAGACCGGGCAGGTCGACCACGCGGCCGTCGTCGTACACCTGGGGTCGCTATCCGAGGCCGGCGATGAGATCGATGATGCGGTCCTGGCACAGTCGGGTGATCGCGGCCTCGACACCATGGGTAGGAGGTGAGAGCTTCAGCGAGTCAGCCCGTCCCTCGTAGCCAGCCAACTTGGCCCGTACCTCATCCGGTGTACCTGACAGCGTCACGGCATCCACCATGTGATCCGGCGCCGCCTCACCGAGGTCGTCGGCCGCCAGTCCACCGCGGAAGGCCGCAACGACGGCCTGCTGCTCCTGCGCCAGACCGTGCTGGGCCCAGAAGTCCGCGTACGTGCGTACCGAGGCATAGAACCCGACCGTGCCGGACATCCAGCGCTTGGCAGTGTGCGAGTCGTCGTCGATCGCGCAGAGTGCCGAGGCAACCACATCGAAGTCCGCACGGGAACGGCCGGACCGCGCCAGGCCCTTCTCGATCTCCGGCAGCGTCGTGTCGAGCAGGTAGCCGGGGCTGTACAGCTCATGGGAGATCCAGCCCTGGCCGATCTCGCCGGCCAGTCGGGTCATGATCGGCCCCATCGCCGCGAGATAGATCGGGATGTCATCGCGGACCTGGAAGAACGGCCGCTGGTAACCGCGCAGGCGCATCGGTTCGTACTCTCCGTCAAGGTCGATGGTCCGACCGTCCTTGGCACACCGCCAGAACTCGCGCAGGTTCCGGACCGTCTCGCGCAGGTGCGGTGCCGGCTTTCCGAACCGGGCGTTGTGCCAGTCCTCGTTGAGCCGCTGCACCCCGGTCCCCAGGCCCAGGATGAAGCGACCGCCGGAGAGCTCGTCGATGTCGAGCGCCTCCAGCGCCGCCACCATCGGACTACGGGTGAACGCCAGCGCGATGCCGGTGCCGACCTGCGCGGTGGTCGTCGCCTGCGCGAGCGCCGCGATCGAGATTGTTGCGCTGCGGTGCAGCTCGGGCACCCAGAGCACCTCGGCCCCCGCCGCTTCGGCACGTCGACCGGCGTCGACCATCTCGGCGAGAGTCTCGCCCCAGGGTCCGTATGTGATGCGCATCTGCCATTCCTTCTAGCTCAAGGCTGTTCGGGGCTCGCATGGGCGGCGGCAACGGTCCGGCGGGCGGCGCGGACGACGGCCAGGTCGACCATCTGGCCGGAGGCGTCGGTGAAGACGCCGTCACCGGCGTCGATCGCAGCGTCGTACCTCTCGACGAGCTCGCGAGCTCGCTCCAGCTGCTCAGCGGTCGGCGTGAACACCTCATTCACGACGGCGACCTGCGCCGGGTGGATACAGGCCCTGCTGCGATAACCCATGCGCTGCAATGACAGCGTCGACTCGCGCAGGGCGTCGAGATCGGCGAAGTTCGTGCTGACCGGACCGACCGGTGGCTCGATACCAGCGGCAGCGGACGCGAGCACCACCTGCGAGCGGACCCACAGCAGCTCGCGCTCGTCGGCGCCGAGCACCACGCCGAGCTCGGCGGACAGGTCGGCCTCCCCGACCTGCAATCGCGAGACGCGCGGCGCCGCGGCGATCTCCCGGACGCCCAGCACCGCGGCGGCGGACTCCAGCAGCGGGGCGACGGTTATCGTCCCGGGGGCGAGGTGGTGCTGCTGCTCGAGCTCATCCAGCAGCGCAGCCACCGCCTCGACGTCGGCGCGGGACTCCGTCTTCGCCAGACACACCCCGGCCAGCGCCGGCGCCATGACCGCGCGAAGGTCCGCCACCGCCACCGGCCCAGGGTTCACCCGCACCCACAGCTCGGGTCCGGCCGTCCCCGCCGCCGGTTGCTGGCGCAGGAACGCCGCCACGCTCTCGCGGGCCGCGGCCTTGGCGGACGGCGCTACCGCATCCTCGAGGTCGATGATCAGTGCATCCGCCCGTCGGGACGTCGCCTTGGCAAGGACGTCGGCTCGGTCCCCGGGCACGTACAGATGCGATCTGGGTGCGCCACTCATCCGATGGACTCCTTGCCCGACACCAGAGAACGGGCGATGACGGTGCGCATGACATCGCTGGTGCCCTCCCCGATCACCATCAGGGGCACATCGCGGTACAGCCGTTCGACGATGAACTCCTGGGAGAAGCCATAACCGCCGTGGATCCGCATCGAGTCCAGCGCCGCGGTTGCGGCGGTCTCGGAGGCGAAGAGCTTGGCCATGCCGGTCTGCATGTCGACACGCTCTCCACGGTCTGCCTTCGCGGCCGCCCAGTACACCATCAGCCGGGACGCCTGGATGTTGGTCGCCATCTCCGCGAGCTTCATCTGGACCGCTTGGAAGTTCGCGATCGGCTCGCCGAACGCCTCCCGCTGGCGGGCGTAGGCCAGCGCCGCGTCGTACGCGGCCTGGGCGATCCCCAGCGACCGGGCGGCGACGTTGATCCGCCCGGTCTCCAGCCCCGAGAGCACCTGCTGCATACCCCGGCCCTCGACCCCCCCGAGCAGGTTCCCCCGAGGCACCCGGACGTTGTCCAGGACGACCTCGCAGGACTCCGGACCTTTGTAGCCGAGCTTGGGCAGGTCACGGCTGACGGTGAAGCCGGGTGTTCCGGCCTCGATCAGCAGCACGCTCATCCCTTTGTGTGCCGGTTTCGCACCCGGGTCGGTCTTCACCAGCACCGGAAGCGGATCGGCATAGCGGGCATTGGTGATCCACGTCTTTGTCCCGTTGACGACGTAGTCGTCACCGTCGAGAACGGCATGGGTCGAGATGCCCTGCAGATCGGTGCCGGCCCCGGGTTCGGTCAGGCCGATGCCGGAGCGTCGCTGCCCGGTCGCAAGCTCGGGAAGGAATCGCTGCTTCTGCTCCTCGGTGCCGTAGCGCGCGATGGTCCAGCAGGCCAACGAGTGCGAGCCGAGGATCCCCGCGACACCCATCCAACCCTTGGATATCTCCTCGAACACGATGGCGAAGGAGATCATGTCGACCTCGAGGCCGCCGTACTCCGCCGGGACCGTCATGCCGAACAGGCCGAGACGTTTCATCGTCTCGACGATCTCGGTCGGGTAGATTCCTTCGCGCTCGTACTGCTGCGCGACCGGAGTGATCTCCTTCGCGACGAAGTCGCGGATCGAGTCCCGGAACATCCGTTGCTCGTCGGAGAGCTCGAAGTCCATCTGCTAGGTCCCTTGCTCGGTGTTCGTCACGGTTGGAACCTTGAAGACCGGCAGGTGCCGCCCGTCCTCGAGCGGGCGCCAGTCCAGCTCCAGGTCGATGCCGAACGTGTCCTCCGGACGTGTCCCGACCACGCTGGTCAGCATCATCGGACCCTCGGCGAGCCGCACGCGCGCCACGACGTAAGGCACCTCGATGCCGGGAGCCGGTGCACGGTGCACGACCGTGTAGCAGTCGAGTCGACCGGTCCCGCTCGCGGTGATCCACTCCAGGGTGTCGGTGGCCCCGCAGCTCGTGCACAGCAGGCGCGGGTGGTGCTGCACGACCTGGCAGCCCGAGCAGCGCTGCAGCAGCAGGCGTCGCTCTCGGGTGGCCTCCCACCAGGGAGCGCTCAGATCATCGACCGGTGGCAGCTCGGCGCTCATCGGCCCACCCCCAGCAGGACCGTCGCGGAATGGCTCAGGATGCCACCGGTGCCGTGCGCCACCGCCACCTCGAGCCCATCCACCTGTCGGGCACCGCACTCCCCGCGCAGCTGGCGCACCGCCTCGACCAGGAGCAGGACGCCATACTGTCCTGGGTGGCAGTAGGAAAGCCCTCCCCCGTTGGTGTTCATGGGAAGTCGACCGCCGGGCCGGGTATGGCCCTCCGCGACGAAGGCCGCGGCCTCACCGGGTGCGCACAGCCCGAGCGCCTCCAGCGACAGCAACGGGGTGATCGTGAACGAGTCGTAGAGCATCGCGAGATCGATGTCAGCGGCAGACAGGGCGGCACGCCCGTACGCCGCTGCCGCTGACCGGTCGGCGCCGCAGTCCAGGATGTCCTCGCGGGTCGCCATGCCTGTGTGACTGGTCGACTCCCCGTAGCCCAGGACCCGGACGGGCCGGCGCGCCAGGTCGCGGGCCCGCGCCAGCGACGTCACGATCACAGCGCCGCCACCGTCGGTGACCAGGCAGCAGTCCGCGACCGTCAGCGGCGTCGAGACCATCGCCGACGAGCGGACGTCATCGATCGTGAGAGCCCCTGCGCCGTAACGGAATGCCGCCGGGTTCAGCAGTGCCCACTCCCGCGCCACGACAGCGACGGCGGCCAGCTGCTCAGCGGTGGCACCGTAACGGCGCAGATAGGCCTGCGCCGCCATGGCGTAGTAGGAGATCGGGTAGAGAGGGGCGTACGGCGTCTCGAACTGGGCTTGCGGCAGCTCCGGCTCCACAGTGCCGGCCAGCGATCGAGACCGTGCACTGCGCTGGTTGGAGGCGTACGAGACCACGACGACCTGCGCCTGGCCCGCCTCGATCGCCTGGACCGCCCGCCCGACATACAGCTCGAACGCAGAGCCACCGACGAACGAGGAGTCCACCCACGACGGGCGCAAGCCGAGGTAGTCCGCCAGCGCTGTGGATGAGAAGCGACCCAGGCTGTTCGTGGCGATCCCGTCGACGTCGGACAGACTCAGGCCGGCATCGGCCAGCGCCCTGGTGACCGCCTGGACCTGCAGCTCGAGGGCGGAGCGACCGGTCTGACCCAAATCGCTCTCTGCGACACCCACGATCGCGGTAGTCATGGCGCCACCGTGCCGGCGCCGCCGAGGTCGGTCCGGATCAGGACCTCCGCGCCGGCCGGTGCGACGGCGATCCGTCCCTGCGTGCCGAGGACGTCGACCTGGCTCGTGACGGTGACGAGCGTGCCGCCCCCGACAGCGTCCACAACGGCGACGGTGGCGGTGCAACGCACCGTCTCTCCGGCGAACACCAGGTTCTTGAAACGGAAGTGCAGACGGCGAAGGACTGCGGCAGGGCCCAGCCAGTCCTGCAGCTGTTCGGCCAGCAGTGCACCGAACAACTGTCCGTCCACGACCGGTGCGGGCAGCTTCTTCTGCGCCAGATAGGCCGGGTCATAGTGCAGCCGGTGCCAGTCCCAGGTGGCACCGGCATACGCAACCATGTCGGGCAACGTGATCGTACGGTCCAGGGCGGGGACGACGTCGCCGACCGAGATCTGCGCGGCGCTCACGTCGCGGCACCGGGCAGCTCGGTGTAGATGATCGTCTCCGTGTTGCTCAGGACGGGCTCTCCGCGCTGGTCGGTGAACTCCGCGCGGCTCGTGACGATCATCATCGCCATCCCTCCGGACGTGGTTCGCTCCGCCATGTCGATCAGACGCCAGGTGACGGTGACGACGTCGTCGGGATGTGCCGGACGGTGGAAGATGTAGTCGTTGCCGCCACGGACGGTGCGGCTGTTCGGCACGTCGAGCCCCCAGGAGTGGCCCGCGAAGCCGTCAGTGTCGCGCTCCCCGAGCAGGTACTGGTTGGTGTCGGCGAGCAGGGTCGGCGGTGCCATGACGTCGAGCAAGCCGGCGGCCCGTGCCGCGTCGGTATCGGTGTACAACGCGTTGTCGTCACCGACGGCGACTGCGTAGTAGCGGATCGAGGCGCGTGAGAGTGCCTCTGGTGCAACGTAGACTCGCGTCTCGCCAATGCGCGCGCGTAGCTCGTCGGTGAGCAGCACCATCACACACCGGCCGGGATCATGGCGGTGGACACGACCTCGATCATCAGCCCGGAGGTCGGCAGGCCTTCGCAGACGATCCCCGTCGAGACCGGGTACGGCTCCCGCAGCAGCTCACGGCGTACGTCGGCGACCTCGCGGTAGACCGGCAGCGCTTCGGGGGTTATGTACTCGACTGTCGAGAGCAGATGGTGCGGCTGTGCACCCGCCGCTGCCATCGTCTCCAGGATCGCTCCGTACGTCTGCTCCGCCTGCCGGCGCAGGCCCCGGACGGACTGCGGCTGTGAACGTTCCCTGTGGTCGGCAGCGCTGTTGTCGGCAGCACCGTGGTCGGCGGCACTGAGGTACGAGGCGAAACCACTCAG
>JBDTDW010000025.1:0-9804 GCA_039922855.1 Candidatus Nanopelagicales bacterium
GCCGGGGTTGATCTTGACCACATGGTCTGTGCTCAAGTTGTGGTCAAGATCAACAATTTCTGTGAAGATGATCATGCACTAAGGCTCTGACCTGCGATGATACCGGTAGCCCCGACGGGATTCGAACCCGCGCTACCGCCTTGAGAGGGCGGCGTGCTAGGCCGCTACACAACGGGGCCCTAGCTGTTGGAACCGTACGACGGGTCCAACCAGATCACAGAGTCCCCGCCGGTCCGCACGGGCGATGCCCGGCAAGAAGCCGTTGAGAACACAGCGATCAGCTGGGGTACCAGGACTCGAACCTAGACTAACTGAACCAGAATCAGTTGGGCTGCCAATTACCCCATACCCCAGTGCACCGGACCTCGGGCCAGCGCCCGTAGAGCATAGCCGCCCGCCCCCCGGGCACCCAATCGAGTGGGCGGTTGGCGTCGGAGGGACCGGTACCTCGCCTCGCAGCGGTGGCATCCATGATCGGCAGGGAATGGAGGTCGCCAGGAAACGGTAAAGGCGGCGGAACACCCGTGGCGGACGGCGGTCAGGCCACCACCGATACTCCGGCTCCCTGCCGATCATGAACCGGACGAAGGGGCCCGCCCCGATGCGTCGGATGATCTCCAACGGAGATCATCCGGCAGAAACTCCCAGCGCACCGGACAACCGCTGCAACGTGCGGGTGCGGCCGAGAAGCTCCAGTGACTCGAACAGCGGCGGGGAGATGCGGCTGCCCGTCACCGCGACGCGGACGGGGGTGAAGGCGACCTTGGGCTTGAGGCCCAGGCCATCGACCAGGGCCCCACGTAGCGATGCCTCGATGTCTTCGTGGGTGAACTGCGGCAGCGAGGCGAGGACGTCGTACGCAGCCTGCAACGTGGGCTGCGCGTCGGCGCCGAGGAACTTCTCGCCATCAGCGTCGTCAACGGCGAAGTCTGCCTCGGCGACGAGCAGGAAGTGCAGGCTCCTGGCACCCTCCACGAGGGTTTCCATGCGCTCCTGCACCATCGGGACGGCAGCGGCAACGACCTCGCGCTGCCCAGGTGTCGGGTCAGCCGGCAGCGAGCCCTGGGCCTGCAGGTACGGCACGAGCCGGTGCCCGAGGTCCTCAGCACTGATGCGCCTGATCCAGTCGGCGTTGATGGCCAGGCACTTCTTCGGGTCGAAGCGAGCTGGGTTGGGCTGCACCCGCGACACCTCGAACAGCGCGGCCATCTCCTGTGGCGAGAAGAACTCCCGGTCCTCCCCGGCCGACCAGCCGAGCAGCGCCAGGTAGTTGAGCAGACCTTCGGGTAGATAGCCGTTGGTACGGTAGTGATCCAGGCTGCTCTGCGGGTCACGCTTGGACAGTTTCTTGTTGCCCTCGCCCATGACGTAAGGCAGGTGCCCGAACCGTGGTGTCGCACCAGAGCCGACGCCGACCTCTGCCAGCGCCTCGTAGAGGGCGATCTGGCGCGGAGTGCTGGAGAGCAGGTCCTCACCGCGCAGGACGTGAGTCACGCCCATCAGCGCGTCGTCCACGGGATTGACCAGCGTGTACAGCGGTTCGCCGTTACCGCGCACGATGACGTAGTCGGGGACGTGCTCGCCCCCGAACGACATCTCCCCCCGCACGATGTCGTCCCACTCCCAGTGCGCCCGATCCGGCATCCGTAGCCGCAGGACGGGGGCCCGACCCTCGGCCCGGTAGCGGTCCTTCTGCTCCTCGGTCAGGGCGCGGTCGGCGTTGTCGTACCCCAGCTTCGGGTCCTGCCCGGCCGCCCGACGCCGCGCCTCGACCTCGTCCGGGGTGGAGAAGGACTCGTAGGCCCATCCGGCGGCGACAAGTCGCCCGGCGACGTCGCGGTAGATGTCCAGGCGTTGGCTCTGCCGGTACGGACCGTGCGGACCACCGACCTCCGGGCCCTCGTCCCAGTCGAGCCCGAGCCAGCGCAACGCAGCTATCAGGTCGTCGTAGGACTGCTCGCTGTCACGCGCGGAGTCGGTGTCCTCGATCCGGAAGACGAACGTGCCACCGGTATGGCGGGCGTACGCCCAGTTGAACAGCGCGGTACGGATCATCCCGACGTGCGGGTTCCCCGTAGGCGAGGGGCAGAACCGCACCCGGATGTCGGAGGATCCGAGCGCGGGCAGCACCGGGACCTGGGGCCCTGATGGTGTCGGGTCGGGCTCAGTCACGGGCGGTCACCCGGTTGCTGAACCGGCCGATGCCGGACACAGCGACGCTCACCTCGTCGCCAGCGACGATCGGACCGACCCCGGCCGGGGTGCCCGTGAGGATGAGGTCGCCGGGCAACAGGGTCATCACGGCACTGACGAACGCGACGAGCTCCGCGACGCCGCGGACGAGGTCGGCGGTCCTGCCCGCCTGCCGCGAGAGACCGTTCACCGAGCACACGATCGACTCGTCGACGTGCGGGTCAGTGAAGTCGAGGTCGGTCTCGATCCACGGCCCGATCGGGCAGAAGGTGTCGAAACCCTTCGCGCGTGACCACTGGCCGTCGCTCTTCTGCAGGTCGCGCGCGCTCACGTCGTTGGCGACGGTGTAGCCCAGGATCACGTCCCTTGCACGCTCGGCCGGTACGTCGCTGCACAGCCGTCCGATCACCACGGCAAGCTCGACCTCGTGGTCGACGTGGGAGCTCTGCCGCGGCAATGTGATCGCGTCCCCGGGGCCGACCACCGATGTCGAGGGCTTGAGGAACATGACCGGCTCAGACGGGACCTCTCCGCCCATCTCCGCGGCATGGTCGGCGTAGTTCTTCCCGATCGCCACGACCTTGCTGGGAAGGACCGGCGCCAACAGCCGTACCGCCTCGAACCGATGACGGATCCCGGTCGGTGTGAGCGGGCCGAAGGGGTGTCCGTCGAGGGCGGCGAGATACGTGTCGGCCGTGGGCAGGCCCTGTCCGTCGAGCTCCTCAACCACCCCGAACCCGACCTGGCCGTCGACGGTATATCGCGCGATCTTCACGCCGGGCAGCCTATCTGCACCTCAGCCCAGCCCTCCCCGCGCTCGCCGGAGCCGGCTGATGCCGGTCGCCCACCTTCCCCCGTCGATCATGGGGTTGAGTGCGCTCCCCTCCGTTGATCATGGGTTGAGCCTCCGGCCCCAACCGACACCAATCCCATGATCAACGGACGAAGCCACCTCAGGTGCGCCCGGCTTTGAGCAGGCCGTACGAGATGGCGTCCTCCAATGCCAGCCAGGACGCCGCGATCACGTTCTCGTGGACCCCGACCGTGTCCCACCGCGCGAGCCCGTCACTGGTCTCGATGAGGGTACGAGTCACGGCGTCTGTCCCCGAGCCGCCATCGAGGATGCGCACCTTGTAGTCGGTGAGCTCGAGCTTGTGGATCTCCGGGAAGATCTGTCCCAGCGCCTGGCGCAGCGCGTTGTCCAGCGCGTTGACCGGACCGTTGCCCTCTCCGGTGGCCACGATCCGCTCACCACCGGCGTGCACCTTGACCGTGGCCTCGCTGGCAACGACCCCGTCGGCCCGCTGCTCGACGATGGCGCGCCACGACTCGACCACGAACTGTCGTCGGCGCTCTCCCACCACTTCGTCGTGCAGCAGCAGCTCGAAGGAGGCGTCGGCGGCCTCGAAGGACCAGCCCTTGGTCTCGAGCTCCTTGACCCGGTCCACGACTCGGCCCAGCACGCTGGAGTCCCCCGACAGGTCGTAGCCCAGCTCCCGGCCCTTCATCTCGATGCTCGCCCGCCCGGCCATCTCGGTGACCAGCACCCGCATGTCGTTGCCCACCACAGCAGGATCCATGTGGTTGTACAACGCGGGGTCCACGCGCAACGCGCTCGCATGCAGTCCCGCCTTGTGGGCGAACGCACTGACACCGACATAGGGCTGGTGGGTGTCAGGGGGCAGGTTCGCGATCTCGGCGACAGCGTGCGAGACCCGTACCATCTCGGTCAGCTTCCCCTCTGGCAGCACTCGCATACCGAGCTTGGTCTCGAGGTTCCCGACCACGGCGAACAGGTCGGCGTTGCCGGTGCGTTCCCCGTAGCCGTTCGCCGTGCACTGGACGTGGGTGACACCGGCATCGACCGCGGCGAGGGTGTTGGCCACCGCGCACCCGGCGTCGTCCTGACAGTGGATCCCCAGGCGTACCCCGGTCCGCGCGAGAACGTCGGACACCACGGTGTGCAACCGGGTCGGAAGCGTGCCGCCGTTGGTGTCGCAGAGCACGCCGACCGACGCGCCCGCCTCGAACGCCTCCGTGAGCAGGCGAACGCCATAGTCCGGGTCGTGGCCGTACCCGTCGAAGAAGTGTTCGCAGTCAAGGAAAACCCGCCGACCCTCGGACACCAGGAACGCCACCGTGTCCCGCACCATCGCGACGTTCTCGTCCAACGTCGTGCGCAGCGCGAGCTCGACGTGACGGACATCGGACTTGGCGACCAGGCACACCACGGGTGCCCGGGAGTCCAGCAGGGCCTTGACCTGGCCGTCCTTCGCCACGCTCACACCGGCCTTGCGGGTGGAACCGAACGCAACCAGCTGCGCATGCTGCAGATCGAGCTCCTCCCCCGCTCGGGCGAAGAACTCGGTGTCCTTGGGAAGGGCACCGGGCCACCCACCTTCGATGAATCCCACGCCGAACTCGTCGAGCAGCCGGGCGACGGCGAGCTTGTCTGGCAGCGAGTACGAGATCCCCTCGCGCTGTGCGCCGTCGCGCAAGGTCGTGTCGTACACGTGGAAGGCGTCGTCGGGCGGTGTGGCGGGCACTGTCGGTCCAATCGGTCGTGCGGGCAGGACGGGCACCTGCCCAACAAAAAACCCCTCGCACCGGGGTACGAGAGGCTGCGCGTCGGGCGGGCAGGTACCCGCGGGACGCGCTAACGAATGATGACTTCGTGGAGCACGTGCCAAGGATGGCACGCCCCGACCGTCCGGTGACACCGGGGTCTCACCATCTGGACTCGCAGCGGCCAGCTGCCGACCAGCGCCCGGCGCTGCGCCGCTCACGACAGTTGATCGTGTCAGAGGCTCGACACCAAATGGTGCAGCCAGCCGTGCGTGTCAGGAGAAGCAGCGGTCCGCATGTCGAGCAGGTCGGCGCAACTACCGGGCGACCGGAGCGGTGACCTCCCAGCCTGAAAGGCCACAGTCAGCGCGCCGAAGCGACCCGGTCAGGGAGCGGGCACCAGCTCGTGCAGCCAGCCGTGCGTGTCGGCGGTGGCACCGGTCTGGATGTCGAGGAGGGCATCTCGCAGCTGCTGGGTGACCGGGCCCGTGTGCCCGTCGCCCACGGCCCAGGAGCCGGCGGCGGACTTGACGGCGCCCACAGGGGTGATGACGGCAGCTGTACCGCAGGCGAACACCTCGGAGATCTCTCCGGACGCGTTGCCCGCCTGCCAGTCATCGGTGTTGATGCGGCCCTCCTCCGCGCCATAACCGAGGTCCTTGGCCACGGTCAGCAGCGAGTCCCGTGTCACTCCGGGCAGCAAGGCACCGGTGAGCGCGGGAGTGAGGATCCTGGCGTTCCGGCCGGTGCCATAGACGAAGCACAGATTCATGCCGCCCATCTCCTCGACCCACCGCCGCTCGATCGCATCGAGCCAGACCACCTGGTCGCAGCCCTGGTCGGCGGCCTGCATCTGCGCGGCCAGGGAGGCGGCGTAGTTGCCGCCGCACTTGGCCTCCCCCGTGCCACCGGGAACGGCGCGGACGTACTCGCGCGACAGCCACACCGTGACCGGCTTGATCCCACCGGGGAAGTAGGCCCCCGCAGGCGATGCAATGAGCAGGTACCGGCACTCGTTCGCCGGCCGCACTCCGAGCCCGATCTCGGTGGCAAGCATGAAGGGCCTCAGGTACAAGGACTTTTCGCGGTCGTCGGGCACGTATGCGACGTCCTGGGACACGATTGCCTCTACCGAGGCGAGGAAGAGCTCCTGCGGCAGCGCCGGCATCGCGAGACGGTGCGCGGACCGGGCGAAGCGAGCGGCGTTCATGTCGGGGCGGAATGTGGCGACCGAGCCGTCGGCCTGCCGGTACGCCTTGAGCCCCTCGAAGATTTCCTGGCCGTAGTGCAGCACGTTCGTGGCCGGGTCCATCGGGATCGGGCCGTACGGGACCAGCTCGGCGTCGTACCAACCGTCCTTGGCAGTCCACCGGATGGACACCATGTGATCGGTGAAGTGACGGCCGAACCCGGGATCGCGCAGGATCGCGGCGATCTGGTCCGGGCTACGTGGTGCGGACGTGACGTGGCGGGTGACGAGCTGCGAGGTGGTGCTGGTCATGACGGAAACGTACCTCTCCTGCGGGACCGGCGGGTTTGCGAACCTGACCGGCGCCGTTCCTTGCAGGAGCTCCGGTCAGCCGGCTACTCGCTGTGACAGCGCGTCGCCGATCTGGCTGGTCGAACGGCTCGGCCCGTGGGCACGCTGCGCGAGGTCGTCGGACACCGCGGTCTCGACCTGGGCGGCGGCCTTGTCCTGGCCCAGGTGCTCGAGCATCATCGCGACCGAGAGCACGGTGGCCGTCGGGTCGGCCAAGCCCTGCCCGGCGATGTCCGGCGCCGACCCATGGACCGGCTCGAACATGCTGGGGTGCGCGCCGCTGACGTCGAGGTTTCCGCTGGCGGCCAGCCCGATCCCACCGGCGATGGCGGCCCCGATGTCGGTGATGATGTCCCCGAAGAGGTTGTCCGTGACGACGACGTCGAACCGCTCGGGGTCCGTCAGGAAGTACATGCTCGCTGCGTCGATGTGGCAGTAGTCCGTCGACACGTCGGGAAAGTCGGCCTTGACGGCGTCGAACGTGCGCTGCCAGAGGCCACCAGCGTGGATCAGG
The DNA here is from genome assembly GCA_039922855.1 of Candidatus Nanopelagicales bacterium. GTDB lineage: Bacteria > Actinomycetota > Actinomycetes > S36-B12 > CAIYMF01 > JAFIHG01. The sequence continues at coordinate 6,813 of JBDTDW010000025.1, forward strand.
ACGTTGGTCTTGTGCACCAATGTGACGTTGCCGGGGTGGCCGAGGGACTTCCGATGCCGGGCGCGCCCGAAAGCGTCCCGCACGATGCGCTCGACACCGTACTCGGTGTTGACGCTCACCTCGGTCGCGATCTCCTGCGGCGTTCCTGGGCGCAGCGTCCCGCCGGCACCGGAGTACGGGCCTTCAGTGCCTTCCCGGCAGACCACCATGTCGATGTGCTCAGGGCCCTTGCCCGCCAGCGGGGTCGAGACGCCTGGGTACAGCTTGACCGGCCGCAAGTTCACGTGATGGTCGAGCGCGAAGCGCAGCCGCAGCAGCAGCCCACGCTCAAGGACACCGGGCGGCACGCTCGGGTCTCCGACGGCACCGAGCAGGATCGCGTCGCTCGCGCCGAGCTCGGCCAGGACGGAGTCCGGGAGGACCTCACCGGTGGCCTGGTAGCGACGCGCACCCAGGTCGTACTCGGTGCGCTCGAAGCGCAGCCCGTGCCGAGCACCGACAGCGTCAAGGACCTTCAGCCCCTCGGTGATCACCTCGACACCGATACCGTCACCGGGGATGACACCCAGGGCGTAGCTGCTCATGCCGCGCAGGCTATCGACCTGGCTCGGCCCGGCAGCACGCCCCCTCGCCCGCTGCGCCGTCCGCTTCCCGACGTCGCGTTGCGTCGGATGATCTCCATTGGAGATCGTGCAACACGATCCGGTGCACCTCACCGGCGTGTCTTTGCGCTCTGATCTCCATGGGCTCCTTGTTCGGCGACCCTTCTTGGCCGCACGTGCCCGGGCGGTGACGGGAAGGACGGGTGGTGGCGGGGATAGCGTGATGGCGTGACCTGGGCCCCGGTGCCGATGGCGTTCGCGGTGCTGACCGTCGTGGTGTACGTCGTCGGCGTACTCCGGGTACGACGTGCCGGAAATCGCTGGCCCTGGTTGCGATCGCTGTCGTTCCTCGGCGCCGGCGTACCACTGTTCCTGGTGGCGACGTGCGGGCCGCCCGCCGCGCACGCGCGCGAGAGCCTCTGGTCGTACGTGATCATGATGGTGACGCTCGGCATGATCACGCCCATCTTCTGGGTGTGGGGCGCCCCGGTTAGCCTGGGTCGAGCCGCGCTGCCCCCGCGGCTGGCCATGATCTGGGGTGCCTGGTGGGACAGCCGCGTGATGCGCGTCCTCACACACCCTTTGGTGGCGCCACCTCTTCTGCTCACCGTCCCCGTCATCGTCCTGGCCACGTCGGTACTTCGGCGGTCCCTGGAGAACGACGGGGTTTTCGCGCTGGTGCAACTCGCGCTGCTGGCGATCGGCGTGCTCGCCACGCTCCCGCTGTCGGAGACCGAGGCGCCGGACCACCACGTCCCGCACGCGGTGAGCGCCTTCCTGTCCTTCTTCGAGCTCGTCCTGGACGCTATCCCCGGGATCGTGCTGGCCTACACCACGACGCTCGTCGCGGGCGGCTGGTATGCGATGTACGGGGTGCCTGGCGGCGCGGAGTGGGCCGCGGGCGACCAGCGCGCCGCCGGGGCGACGCTGTGGGTGGTCGGCGAACTGGTGGACCTGCCGTTCCTGTACCTCGTGATCCGGCGCTGGATGCGTGCCGACGCGGAGGAAGCGCGCCGGATCGATGCCGAGCTGGACGCCCGCGATGCGTTACGTGCCGCCGTCGAGGATGCCCTGCTACCCTCGGACCACCATGACGCGCGTCCTGCTCCTTAGCTGCCGCGGCGGGGCCTCGTAAGACCGGCCTCCTCGCCGCGGCTCTTCACGCGCGCCGGTCGTCCCCCGACGACTCGAGACCGAGGACCCCGTGAGCACTGATCGTTCGTACGACACCAGGAACGCCCAGCAACCGAGCCCGATGGCGTTCGCCCGCTACTCCCCCTTCGTACCCCCTGCGCTGGTTGACCGAACGTGGCCCTCGCAGGTCATCACGAAGGCACCGCGCTGGTGCGCGGTCGATCTGCGCGACGGCAACCAGGCACTCATCGACCCGATGACACCGGCTCGCAAGCTGCGCATGTTCGACCTGCTCGTGGCCATGGGCTACAAGGAGATCGAGGTCGGCTTCCCGTCGGCGAGCCAGACCGACTTCGACTTCGTGCGTCAGCTGATCGAGACCGATCGGATTCCCGACGACGTCGTCATCCAGGTCCTCACGCAGGCGCGCGAACACCTCATCGAGCGGACGTACGAGGCGATAACCGGCGCGGACCAGGCAATCATGCACCTGTACAACTCCACCTCGACCCTGCAGCGACGGGTGGTCTTCGGCCTGGATCGTGACGGCATCAAGGACATCGCGACGCACGGTGCGCAGCTGTGCCTGAAGTACGCCGAGAACCTGCACGGCACGGAGGTCTACTACGAGTACTCCCCCGAGTCGTACACGGGAACGGAGCTGGAGTACGCAGTCGAGGTGTGCGACGCGGTTTTCGACGTGTGGCAGCCGGCAGCGGACCGCAAAGCCATCGTCAACCTGCCGGCGACCGTGGAGATGGCGACACCGAATGTTTACGCCGACTCCATCGAGTGGATGCACCGCAACCTCTCCCGTCGCGATGCCCTGGTGCTGTCCCTGCACCCGCACAACGACCGGGGCACCGCGGTCGCGGCCGCCGAGCTGGGCTACCTGGCCGGCGCCGACCGGATCGAGGGGTGCCTGTTCGGCAACGGCGAGCGTACCGGGAACGTGTGCCTGGTGACGCTGGGCATGAACCTGTTCAGCCAGGGCATCGACCCGCAGATCGACTTCCGCGACATCGACGACGTACGACGCACCGTCGAGTACTGCAACCAGCTACCAGTTGGCGAACGGCACCCGTACGGCGGTGACCTCGTCTACACGGCGTTCTCCGGCTCGCACCAAGACGCCATCAACAAGGGTCTGGCCGCAATGAACCGTGACGCGGTCGAAGCTGGTGTGGCCGTTGACGAATTCCGATGGGAGGTTCCGTACCTGCCGATCGACCCCAAGGACGTGGGGCGTACGTACG
>JBDTDW010000026.1:0-4215 GCA_039922855.1 Candidatus Nanopelagicales bacterium
GCCAGCGCGACCGCAGGGAACGCCTCGGCATCCAGCGGCTCGAAGGTCCAGGAGGTGGTACGCGTCCAGTCGAACCCGGCCGCAGCACCGGGGACCCGGTCGGGCCAGCCAAGACCGAGCGCGATCGGGCCCCGCATGTCCGGGGGGCCGGCCTGAGCCAGGGTGGAGCCGTCGGTGAACTCGACCATCGAGTGGACCAACGACTGCGGGTGCACCACGACGTCGATGGCGTCGTACGGCACGTCGAACAGCAGGTGCGCCTCGATGAGCTCCAGGCCCTTGTTGACCAGGGTGGCCGAGTTCGTGGTGACCACCTTGCCCATGTTCCACGTGGGGTGGGCCAGGGCCTGCGCCGGGGTGACATCTGCCATCTGCGCCCGGCTGCGCCCTCGGAACGGCCCGCCGCTCGCGGTGAGAACGAGTCGGCGTACCTCATCGGCGCGTCCGCCCCGCAGGCACTGCGCGATCGCGGAGTGCTCGGAGTCCACCGGCACGATCTGCCCTGGCTTGGCACAGGCCTTCACCAGCGCGCCGCCGGCCACCAGCGACTCCTTGTTGGCCAGGGCCAGCGTAGATCCCGCCGCGAGGGCGGCGAGGGTCGGTGCCAGCCCGATGGAACCGGTGATGGCGTTGAGGACCACGTCCGCGGGCTGGGCGGCGAGCTCGGCGGCGGCATCTGGCCCCACGAGCAGCTTCGGCGCGGCGCCGTGGCGGCCCAGGGCCTCCCGGAGCGCCGGCACTGCCGCCGGGTCCGCGACAGCGACAGCTGCGACGCGGTGCTCGGCCGCCTGCCGTGCCAGCAGCTCGACGTCACGCCCACCGGCGGCCAGTCCGACGACCCGGAATCGTCCTGGGCAGGCGCGTACGACCTCCAGTGCCTGAGTACCGACCGACCCGGTGCTGCCCAGCAGGACGACCTCGCGCGGGTCGTTACGGGTACGGTCCACGGGAGCATTGTCTCCGATGACCGCACCGCCGGCGTCCGGCGAGGCCCGTAGCGGGAGAATGCCGGCCGTGACGACCGTGCTGCCGGTGCCCGGCGACGACCCGGGCCTCGTCCGGCTCGCGACCGAGCAGCAGCGCGAGGTCGCACGGCGGTACGCGCAGAACCCCGAGCACGGCTTCGCCCAGCCGCCCCTGAGCCCCGAAACGATCTGGTTGCTGCTGCTCGGCGATGACAGCGCGCCGCTTGGGTGCGTCGCCGTGCAGCCGCTCTCGCACACCCTGCCGGGGGCTGCCCACGACGCCGGGGAGATCAAGCGGCTGTATGTGAACCCGGCCGCCCGCGGTCACAGTCACTCGCTCACGCTCATGACTGAGGCCGAGCTGGTCGCGTGGCGCGCGGGATACCGCACCCTCCAGCTCGAGACGGGCCTGCGACAGCCCGAGGCGCTGGCGCTCTACCGACGCCTCGGCTACGACGAGGTCGCCCCGTACGGGCACTACCGCGACAGCCTCGAGTCGGTGTGCTTCCGCAAGACGTTGCCCCCAGCAGCCCCCGCGGTGTCGCGCCACTCTCCCTAGGGATGACGGTGCCCCACGGTGGCCTTGGCGCACCGAACGTGCCCGATGGGTGCCGGCTGAGCTTCGTTGCCGCGCTCGCGGGAGGAGTGGTTGCTGACCCGCCGGACCGTTGCGCCGCCGTCGCTTCCGGGGCGGACCGCAGGCGCCTCTACCGGCAGGACATGGGCGACCTTGCCCACCTGCACGCTCCATCCCGCTGCGCGAGAGAGCGCCGGCCGGTCGCGCTCTAGTCTTGTCCCATGACAACCACACACGGCGCCACGCCGGCGGTCACCGGTGGGCCTTCGCTGCCGCAGCAGCGTCGCCTGCTCACCGCCATCCCCGGACCGAAGTCCATCGTGCTGCAGCAGCGACGCACTGCCGCGGTCTCCGCAGGGGTCAGCGGCATGCTGCCGGTATTCATCGCGGAGGCCGGTGGAGGCGTGCTGGTCGACGTGGACGGCAACTCCCTCATCGACATGGGCTCGGGCATCGCGGTCACCACGGTCGGCAATGCCGCACCGCGAGTCGTGGCCCGAGTCCAGGAGCAGGTAGCGGCGTTCACGCACACGTGCTTCATGGTGACGCCCTACGAGGGTTACGTGGCCGTCTGCGAGGCACTGAACCGGCTCACCCCCGGCACGCACGAGAAGCGTTCGGCGCTGTTCAACTCCGGCGCGGAGGCAGTCGAGAACGCCGTCAAGATCGCTCGTGCGTACACCAAGCGGCAGGCCGTCGTGGTGTTCGAGCACGGATACCACGGTCGTACCAACCTCACGATGGCGCTGACGGCGAAGAACATGCCGTACAAGCAGTCGTTCGGCCCGTTCGCACCAGAGATCTACCGCGTGCCCCTGTCGTACCCGTATCACGACGGCCTCGATGCCAAGGAGGCGCTCAAGCGCGCCCTCTCACGCATCGACAAGGAGGTCGGGGCCACCAACGTAGCGGCGATCATCATCGAGCCCATCGCCGGTGAGGGTGGATTCATCGTTCCAGCACAAGGTTTCCTGCCAGGACTTGCGGAGTACTCCCAGGCCCACGGCATCGTGTTCGTCGCCGACGAGATCCAGACCGGCTTCTGCCGTACCGGTGACTGGTTCGCGTGTGACCACGAAGGCGTCGTTCCCGACCTGATCACCACCGCCAAGGGGATCGCCGGCGGGCTGCCGCTGGCTGCGGTCACCGGTCGCGCGGAGATCATGGACGCCGTACACGTGGGCGGGCTCGGTGGCACGTTCGGTGGAAACCCGGTCGTCTGCGCCGCGGCCGTCGGCGCGATCGAGACGATGGAGGCTGAAGACCTGCCCGCGGCCGCCCGCCATATCGAGGCCGTGATGCTGCCGCGGTTGAAGGCGATCGCGGAGCGGTCGCCGCGCATCGGCGACGTACGCGGCCGGGGCGCCATGCTCGCCGTGGAGCTGGTGATCCCGGGCAGCGACGAGCCGGACGCCGCAAGCACCACGGCAATCGCCGCCGCCTGCCACCAGCAAGGCGTATTGGTGCTCACCGCCGGGACGTACGGCAACGTGCTGCGGTTCCTGCCACCGCTGTCGATGCCAGACCACCTGCTGGACGAAGCCCTCACCATCCTGGAGCAAACGATTCTGTCGACCTGACCTCCCTGGGGTTTGTGTTGCAACGCAATTCGGTCCCGGTTGTCGGCGTGTCCGTGCCAGAAGTGGCCGAGGGCATGACGGTTGACCAGGGGACACGCACCGGGTCGCGTTGGACCGTGCTCGGCGTGCCCATCGACAGCGTCGCGGCCCCGGCCGGCGGACCGGTGTTCGGTACGGAGGCCGCGCCCGCGACGCTGCGCACGATGGGCCTGGTACGACGACTCTGTGCCGACGACGCCGGGGACCTCGAGGTACGCGTCGTCGGCCCGGACCGGGACCCGGTCAGCGGCATCGTGGGATGGCCGAGCCTGCGCCCGGTCACGATCGCGCTGCGCCGGGCCGTCGCCGACCTGATCGAGGCCGGTGCGCGCCCTCTGCTGCTGGGCGGCTGTTGTGCACTGCTGCCGGGAGCGGTCGCCGGTGCGCGCGACGTGATGGGGAGACTCGGGCTCGCGTACGCCGATGGCCACGTGGACGTGTACGACAACCGCACCTCCCCCACCGGCGAGGCCGCCGACATGCCCGTCGCCGCGCTGCTGGGACATGGGTGGCCCGGTTGGCTCGACACCCTCGGTTCGCTGCCGGTCGTGGCGGGTGCCGACGTCGTCGTGCTCGGCGCCCGCGACGAACAGGAAGCCGCGGACATCGGCGCGTTACCCCACCTGCTGGGCATCACGGTGCTCGGCCCCAGCGAGCTCCCGCCTGGCGATCAGGTTCTCGAACTGCTTGCCCCGCAGCAGTTCTGGCTGCACCTCGACCTCGACGTACTCGACCAGGAGGCATTCCCGGCCACCGACTCCCTGATGCCGGGCGGCCTCGAGCTTGCTGAGCTCTCCGACCTGCTGCGCCCCCTCGGGCGCAGTGAGCGAGTCATCGGAGCATCCATCGGTTGCTACAACCCGAGCAAGGACGACTCGGGAGCGTACGGCCGAGCCCTCACCGACCTGCTCGTCGACGTGCTCGTCCCCTGAGGTCCACCAGCGCCCGCGGACGTAGGCAGCGAGGGACAGCGCCTACAGGCCCGTACCGCGGCGGTCGCCCGCGGGCTGGGACCGCAGCGCCGCGACATGGCAGGCTGGACACGATATGACCC
>JBDTDW010000027.1:0-8536 GCA_039922855.1 Candidatus Nanopelagicales bacterium
CCTAGGGTGCTGGCGTGATGCAGATCGTCGCGGCCGGCAGCACTGCCGTCACCAGTCACCCGTGGTGGGACGCCGTCCGGTCCTGGTTTACCGACAACGGGATCAGCATCCTGGTGATCCTGCTCAGCGCCGTCCTGGTGCGTTGGCTGCTCTTCCGGGTCATCCGTCGCGTCACGGCCAGTGCCACGCGCCGGGCGCACCAGACCCGGCCGGTCGACGCCCGCAACGCCGACCACACCGCTGAGCTGACCGCGGTCCTGATGGGCCAGCGGCGCGAGCAGCGAGCCGAGTCGTTGGGTCAGCTGCTGCGAAGCGCCACCACTGTCGTCGTATTCGGTACCACCCTGCTGCTGGTGCTCGCCGAGCTCGGGGTCAACATCTCACCGCTGCTGGCCAGTGCAGGTGTCATCGGCGTCGCCCTCGGCTTCGGGGCCCAGGCCTTGGTGAAGGACTTCCTGTCCGGGGTGTTCCTCGTGAGCGAGGACCAGTTCGGGGTGGGTGACATCGTCGACCTAGGGCCCGCGAGCGGGACGGTCGAGGAGGTCGGGCTGCGCATCACCCGGGTCCGGGACTCCTCCGGGATCGTGTGGTACGTGCGCAATGGTGAGATCCTGCGCGTCGGGAACCGGTCCCAGGGCTGGACGATGGCCATCGTGGACTTCCTCGTCGCGTACGACGCCGACCTCGACAAGGTCCGTAGCCTGATCGCGCAGGTCGGCGCCGACATGGACGGCGACGCGGGGTACGACGGGATCCTGTTCGGGACGCCGACCTACGTGGGGGTCGAGAGCGTGAGTGCGGACGGCGTCCTGGTACGGGTCACCGCGAAGGCGGCTCCTGGCCAGCAGGCCCAGGCCGCCCGCGACATCCTGGAACGTCTCAAGCTCACGTTCGACCGAGCCGGCATCCGGCTTCCGATGATCGCCGCACCACCATCGGTGTCACACCCGGACCCGCCGGCTACCCCACGGACCCCACGAATCTGACCGCTCGCGGCGGACGGGAGGATGGTCCATGTGAGCATCATGGGCACCGGCGACACCGCTGAGCAGTCGCCGTACCAGCAGATGGGCGGAGCGGCCTTCTTCGCCGACCTCCTGCACGAGTTCTACGCCGGTGTGGGTGCCGACGCCGAGCTGCGGCCCCTCTATCCCGAGGCCGATCTCGGACCGGCGGAGCGACGCTTCCGGATGTTCCTCGAGCAGTACTGGGGCGGGCCGCAGACCTACTCCCAGGAGCGGGGCCACCCGCGGCTGCGACTGCGGCATGCCCCCTTCGTCATCGACGAGGCGGCCAAGGACCGCTGGCTCGGGCACATGGCGCACGCCCTGGATGTCGCGGGCCCCCGGCACAGCCTGGACCCGCTGCTGCGCGCGGGCATGTGGCGGTACTTCACCACCGGCGCCACAGCGATGATCAACGCCGAGCCGCCGACCGGTGGTCTCTAGACCTGATACCGCAGCTGCGCGTCGAACGCAAGCCCCGCTGCCGGCGACAGCGGCCGAGCTGAACGCGGCGGTCGGGCCTGCGAGCCGACCGCACGTCTTTCAGCCTGCGACTGAGGCCCGAGTCAGCTCGGCCACCGTGTCGTCGGTCACCGTGTCGAAGAAACCGCCGACGACATCGCACACCTGCGCCCAGGAGTCCGCCGCGAACAACACCGGCTGGTAGTGCCCGATGTCGTAGCCCTGCGTCCCCATGTGCGCGATCTCCAAGGGCCGCAGGTCCGCCCCGACGAACTCCTCGATCTCTCCGTACGAGGACAGCAGGCCTGCGCCGTACGCCTTGGGCCCGTCCGGTTCGTGGACCACCCCGAACTCCAGGGAGAACCAGAACACCCGGCTCACGAACTGCAGCGCCGCGTCAGATTGAACCCGCAGGGCTGCCTGGCCGGCGGCGGCGTACAACGCGGCGTAGTCGATGGAGGCCAGCGTCGTGGCGTGCCCGATGACTTCATGCACAACGTCGGGCTCCGGTGTGTAGAGCGGTACCGAATGGTGGCGGATGTACTGCGTGGACCAGAACGCCCGGTCGGCCAGTGCACCGTAGAACTCCCGTAGGGGGACCAGGCCAGCGGCCGGCTGGTAGCTGAACCCGGTCAGCGGGCGCAGCAGCGAGCTGACCTCGTCGAGCTGGGGGATCCGGTCCGAGGGCAGCGTCAGCCTGGTGCCGCCCTCGCGGGCCGCTCGGCACGCCAGACGGACGTGCTTGCGGGCCAGCTCGGCGCTGACCACCCGCCAGACCTCGTGCTCCTCGTCGGTGTACGCCGCCCGCGGGATCGGCGAGCCCGGGGTCCAGTCCAGGGCCAGGGCCGCGATCTGATTGCGTCGGGCTCGGTACTCCGGATCGTTGACGCCTGGGTGGTCCGCCGCCAGCTCGACGACCACTTCGCCGTCACCGGTCGTCACTACCGGCGCGTACAGCTGTCCGTCCTCGAACACGACGACCTCCTACCCGAGCTCGACGGCGCCTGACGTCAGACACGACGGGCTGATCGGGTACCCAGCCGACCACGGGAGCACCATGTGCTCAACCGTTGCTCGACACGTTGGACAATGTGCACAGTACGATGGTCGTGGCAGGTGCGATCAGCCCTGCTCGTATGCCCGTCCTGACTCGACCCAGGCCTGCGTACCACCCGCGACGTTGACCGCGTCGACGCCTTGCGCGCGCAGCCACTGCGTCGCGCGGGCGCTGCGTGACCCGACCGCGCACACGACGTAGACCGGGTCGGTACGCGGGATCTGGTCGAGGTGCTCCGGCACCGTGCGCAGGGGCATCAGGACGGCACCTGGCACCCGGGCCGCCCGATACTCCTCCGGCTCGCGCACGTCGAGGACGTACGGGGCGCCCAGGTGGGCCCGGGCGAACGTGTCGAGATCGACCTCGACGTAGGGCTGCGGGCTGCTCATGCTCGGCGAGGCTACGGCAGTCAGGCGACCCCCTGCGCCGCCGCCGCGGGCACAGGCGGTCCGTACGGCTCAGCGGAGTCGAGCACCGTCCAGCCCGTGACCTTCGCCCGCTTGATCGTCACCTGGATCCGGACTTGTGCCCCGGTCTGGATGTCGGTCGCGGTGCACTCGATGTTGCCGCCGTCCTCGCCGAGGTAGATGACCGGTGGGCAGCTCACCGACACCGGCGAGGCGCGCTGCTCCCCGAGCTGGGTCCCGATCTGCTGCTCGATATCGGAGGTGGTCAGGGCCCCGGTATTCCTGACCAGCACCAGCAGCGCGGAGATACCCACCACCCCGAGCAGCAGCAACGCCGCGACGACCCCCACGAGCGCGAGCGTGGTGCCGCGTCCCAGCCCACGCGGTGCGCCCGAGGGTGAGGGTCCGAACGGCAGTAGCGGATCCGGCTCCCAGGTCGGCAAGGCCGACAGCGGGACCCCCTCCGGATCGAGCGCGTCGGTCCCGCTGGTACCCGCGGTACGGACCTGCTCGCGCCACCCAGCACCGTCGTACCAGCGCAGCTCGGCGCGCGCCAGCGGGTCGGCGTACCAGCCCGGGCCGCTCATCCGAGCTCACCGGCGGTGCGCAGCAGGCGGTTCACTCCGCGAGAGTACGTCGGGGCGCGCCAGGCGTCAGCCCACGGCCTTGAGCCGGTGCAGCGACTCCGGCAGCGGGCGGGAGTGGACCACGCGCAGCCGCTGGGTCGGACGGGTCAGAGCGACGTACAGGTCACCCCAGCCACCGCCTCGCGGATCCAGCAGGTCCGCCGGCTCGCAGAGCACCACGGCGTCGAACTCCAGACCCTTGACGTCGTCGACGTCAAGCACGGCGACCGCGGCATCGAGAGCTTCCGAACCCACACCGATCTGCACCCAGGGCAGGGCCTGCGCCAATGCCGCCGCGAGGCGCTGCGGGGACAGCTCCGGGTGGCGGTGGGCCCGCGGCACGACGACGGCGATCCGTCCGCCGTCGAGCAGCTCGAGCTCGCCGGCGACGACAGGGGCCAGGGACTCGCCGTCCACCTGCCGCACCTGGTGCGAGGTGGGGTCCCACTCACTGGCACGTACCGAGCGCGGCGCCACCAGTGACGAGCCGGAGGCGGCCAGCACGTCCGCTGCCAGGTCCATGATCTGTTCTGGGGTCCGGTAGGTGACAGTGAGCTCTTCCAGCCGCCAACGCCCGCGCACATACAGATCCAGCACGTCCCCCCACGCGCGGGCCCGTGGCTGCAGCCCCGACACGGCCGACCCGGTCTGCACTGACCCCGCCTGGGCTGACCCCGTCTGGGCCAGGTCCCCGACGATCGTCATGGAACGGCCCGGGCAGCGTCTCATCATGGCCCGCCACGCCATCGCCGACAGCTCCTGGGCCTCATCGATGATGACGTGCCCGTACGTCCACGTCCGGTCCGCCTCGGCCCGCTCCGCGACGCTCAGGTCCGGCCCCGACTCCGTCCACCGGTCGGCCAGTGACTCCGCGGTGAACATACCGGGTGCTGTCGAGTCCATCCCCAGCACGCTGCGGGCGTGCTCGACGTCGGCGCGCCGCCGGGCCGACGCGGCCTGGCCGGCCTCTCGTGAGGGGGAGTCGTCCTCCCCGAGCAGGTCAGCCAGCTCGTCGAGCAGCGGGATGTCCTCCACGGTCCAGGACACGTCCGGACCCCGGCTCAGCAGCCGGCGCCGTGCCGGGTCCCAGCCCGGTGTCGCCGCGTGCAGCCGGGCCGGGTCGGCGTACAGATCCTGCAACGCCCGCGTGGGAGTGACGGGCAGCCACAGCAGGTTCAGCTCGCGTCGAACATCGCGGTCGTCGCGCAGGTCCGCCAGCAGGTCCGGGCGGTTGTCTGTGCTGAACTCGACGTGCAGCCCGCGGGCCAGCTGGCGACCCAGCTCGTCCAGCAGCGACATGAGGAACCGCTCCCGCGCCTCGTTGTGCGGGCGCCCGGTGCCCAGGGCCGACCCGCGAGCGGACTGCACGGTACGGGGCCGCAGGCGCAGCGCCACCCCGCTCACGTGGAACTGCAGCGGTGTCGTCGGGACGCGCTGCCGGTCCGCGACCGCGGCCGCGAGCACGTCCAGCATGTCCAGCGATCCCTTGACGACCGCGATGTCGGGTTCGTCGTGCACCGTCGCCCGGATGCCCGGCAGCAGGTCGCCGATCGTCGTGGTGACGACTCCGGTCTCCCCGAGCGAGGGAAGCACCTGGCCGATGTAGCGCAGGAACACGGTGCTCGGCCCGACCAGCAGGACGCCGGAGCGCTCCAGCCGCTCGCGATGGGTGTAGAGCAGGTACGCGGCGCGGTGCAGCGCCACCGCGGTCTTGCCAGTGCCGGGGCCGCCCTGCACCACCATCACCCCGGGCAGCTCGGCGCGGATGATGCGGTCCTGCTCGGACTGGATCGTGGAGACGATGTCGCCCATGCGCCCGGTGCGACTCGCGTTGAGGGCAGCCAGCAGCACGCCCTCCCCACTGAGCGCGACCCGGCCGGGGTCCGACAACGCCTCGAGGTCGAGCACGTCGTCCTCGATCTGGGTGACGGTCCGGCCCTGGGTGAACAGGTGCCGCCGCAACACCGCTCCCCCGCGATCGACCGCCGTCGCCTGGTAGAACGGCCGGGCTGCGGGGGCGCGCCAGTCCACCAACAGCTGGCGCTGGGTCAGGTCGGACAGGCCCAGGCGCCCGATGTGGTGTCGCTCGCCGTTGTCCAGGTCGATCCGGCCGAAGCAGAGCCGGTCCTCCGCAGCCTCCAGCTGGGCCAGCCGGGTCTCGTGCAAGATTGCGAAGGCGTCCCGTTCGGACCGGGCTTGCGGTGTGCCGGTAGCGCCGGCGGCGCGTACCACCCGCAATGACTTGCCCGTGGCCAGCCGCAGCTCGTCCAGGCGGGCGTACATGGCATCGACAGAACGCTGCTCCAGCAGCAGCTGTTGGCCTCGGAGCGCGTCGAGTCCCGCGTCCGGGTCGTGGTGGGACGTGATGGTGTGCTCCGTGATCTGCAGGCGGCCCTACAGACTAGTCGTGCCAGAGCCTCCGGCGCCGAGATACCCGGGCGATGTGTCGGTCGCTCCCCGACTCAGGCGACCAGACCGAGGCGACGCAGCTCGACGAGCATGTCGTGCGGGCTGCTCGATGCCGCGGTGGCGGCATCGATCGTGATGACGCCGTCGCGGAACAAGGCGATGAGGTGCTGGTCGAAGGTCTGCATCCCGTAGAAGCCGCCCTCGGCGATCAGCGAGTTGATGGTCCCGGTCTTGTCCGCGTCTTCGATGGCCTCCTTCACCCGGCCGGTGTTGATGCACACCTCCATGGACACGCACCGACCTTTGCCGTCGGCCCGTGGCACCAGGCGCTGGCAGATGATGCCGCGCAGCGCGCCGGCCAGTGACAGCCGGACCTGGGTCTGCTCGTACGGCGGGAAGAAGTCGATGATGCGGGCGATCGTCTCCTGCGCGTCGACGGTGTGCAGGGTCGACATGACGAAGTGCCCCGTCTCGGCGGCCGCCAGCGCGGCCTTCACGGTCTCCTGGTCACGCATCTCCCCGACCAGGATCACGTCGGGATCCTGGCGCATGGCTGCCCGAAGGGCCGTACCGAAGTCAGAGGTGTCCACGCGCACCTCGCGCTGGTTCACCATGCCGCGCTTGTCGACGTGCAGGACCTCGATCGGGTCCTCGATCGTGACGATGTGAACCTCACGGTGCGCGTTGATGTGGTCGACCATGCCGGCCAGCGTGGTGGTCTTGCCTGACCCGGTCGGGCCGGTCACCAGCACGAGTCCGCGCGGCTCCAGGGACAGCGGGCCGATCACCGCCGGCAGGCCGAGGTCGGACAGCGGGATGGCACCGATGGAGACCCGGCGAAAGACCAGACCGGCGCTGCCACGCTGACGGAACACGTTGACCCGGAACCGGCCCACACCCTCCAGGGAGTAGGCGAAGTCGGCCTCGTTGGTCCGGTGGAAGGTCTCGACCAGGTCAGGACGCAGCACCTCCCGGACGAAGTTCTCGGTGTCCTCGACCCGCAGCGAGTCGACCTGCAGCTTGCGCAGCACGCCGTCGATGCGTACCCGTGGCGGAGAGCCCACCTTGCAGTGCAGGTCCGAGCCCCCGGACTCGGCCAGGGCGCGTAGGTACGGCACGACCGACTGTGGCGCGTCGCTGCGAGCGACGACGTGCACGGTTCCCGGGGCGGAGACCGGACGCAGGACCGGCGGCGTGGATGCGCCGAGGCCTCCCTGTGACGGCACGGGGGTCTGCACGGTCTCGCTCAGGACGCTCACACCAGGAAGGATCGGCCGACCCATGAGCCGCCTTGAGCCGAACGAGTGCGGACCCTGCCGATCAGTACGCGTACAGCGCTTGGCGCTCCACGATGCGAGACAACACGTCGACCACCCGCGGGTCGAAGTCGCGGGTGGTCGAGAGCTGCAGCCGCTCCACGGCCTGCTGCTTGCGATCCTGTTCGAGGGACGCACCCACGAGGTCGTCGTACGCATTGACCGCCTTGATGATGCGGCTCTCCAGCGGCAGGCTCGCGTCGGCGCCACCGGCGGGGCGGTACGGGTCCGCCTGCCGCTCCACGATCGTGGCGACCCGTTCCAGCACGCCCGCTTCCCGGATGACGGCAGCCCCCAGCCCGGCGATCTCTCGCTGGTCGGCAGGGCTGACCATCGTCGTGGCTCCGCCGGGGATCGGTTCGGGCAGCGAGAGCTGCCCGATGTCGTGCATGAGCGCGGCGTACTCCAGGTCCAGCAGGTCCCGCTCGGACACCCCCAGCTCGCGGCCGACACTTACCGCCAGCCGGCTGACCCGGCGCGCGTGACCGGTCTCGGTCTGCCCGCCGACCTCGGTCACCCGCGACAGCGCCCGGATGGTCTGCAGGTACGTCGCACGGATCGTGGCGTAGCGCCGGAACGAGAACTGGGTCAGCAGCAAAGGGGTCGCGAACACCGGGATCGCCCACAGCCCCATGAGTGGCGCGGCCAGGGCGATGAGCACGCCGGTGGCGGTGATGGCGGACCCGATCCCGGCGAAGGCCCGGAACTCATCGACGAAGGAGGTGCTCAGCGGTGCGTGGTCGGCCGCAGCCCGCATGACCGCAGCCAGCGCCACGTCGACGAGCGCGGCCACCAACGCGGCGGCGGTCATCGTGGCGGCGAGGCGCCAGTCCGGGTGCTCCGGATCGAAGATCTTCGCGGAGAGTAGCGGCCGGAAGATGGCGGCCAACACCGCGGCGGTGATGACTCGGCGCGACAGGTCGTCCAACGACACGCTGCGACCGGCCACCGCCCGGGGCAGCGCCCCCAGCAGCGTCCCGACCGTGACGACGGTGACCACCTGCGGGATCGAGTAGACCAGGACCATGCCGCCGAAGCCGGGTAGCAGGGCGTACGCGACGGCCGCCGCCGAACCCAGCGGCGCTGAGTCCCGGTCCCCTGGCAGGGAGATCCGCAGCAGCTCCCCGACCGCGATGAACACCATGAACACGACCGCGAGGCCGGCCTCGTCCCAGCCCTTGGCGGCGGTCAGGGTGACACAGGCGACGATGCCCACCGCGGCGACGGCCGCGAACGGTGAGACGGTGCGCTGCCG
>JBDTDW010000028.1:0-2903 GCA_039922855.1 Candidatus Nanopelagicales bacterium
GCGACGAGCAACAGTCCCCCGGTGACGGCTCCGAGGATCCGCCACCACAGAACACTCATGACTGCGCCGACTCCCCTGTGCGTGCCCGCAGGTTCTGACGGCCGACTGGCACCGTGAGTTCCCTCATCCTGGGACGACGACCGTGCCCGTGGCCGTGGCGCACACCAGCGGCTCAGGCAGCACCCTCGCCGCAGAGGCCGACACGTCCGGGGTGGCTCGGCACAGCACACGTGCGACGAGCTCGAGGGTACGAGAGCGGTTGCCGACTCGCGTGATGATGGCGGTGGCCTCCAGCACGTCGCCGGCTCGCACCGGAGCCCGGAACTCGACCGTCGTGTAGCCGGCGAACAGACCTTCGTCGCCGTCGGTCCTGATGCACAGCTCAGTGACCACGTCGCCGAACATGGCAAGCACGTAGGCACCGTCGACGAGGTTGCCGCCGTAGTGGGCGTGCGCGTATGGGACATACCGGCGGTGAGTGACCGTCATGCCCAGGCGGCGGTCGACGGTCGGGCTCATGAGCTCCCCCTGGGCCGTGCTGGTGCCGGGTCCGGGGCAAGTCGGTGTACGAGGAAGGACGCGACCTCCCCGGGAGTCGTGCCCTTGCCGAAGATCCGGTCCACGCCCAGCTCTGCGGCCATGGACTCGTCAAAGCGTGGTCCGCCCACGACGAGAACGGGCCGCTGCGCCGGCGCGAATGCCTCCCGGAATGCAGCTGACAGCTCTCGGGTGTTGATCAGGTGGGCATCCTTCGCCGTGATGACCTGGGAGACCAGCACGGCGTCGGCCTTCACCGCGTTCACCTGGTCCACGAGGTCGGGTACGGACACCTGGGCGCCGAGGTTCACGACGCTGATCTGGGAGTAGTACTCCAGGCCCTTCTCCCCCGCGAAGCCCTTGACGGACAGGATCGCATCGATCCCGACAGTGTGGGCGTCGGTTCCGATGCACGCGCCGACGACGACCAGCGGCCGTCGCAGCCGGGTCTTGATGGCGGCGTTGACGTCCTTCGGTCCCAGCAGCGGGTAGTCACGCTCCACGACGACGACGTCGCGCACGTCGACCACGTGGTTCGCGGTGCCATACACCACGAAGAACGTGAAGTCCGCTCCGATGGCCTTGGCGTGCACCACCATCGCCGGCTCGATGCCCATCTTTCGTGCCAGCTGCAGTGCTGCGCCCTCGGCAGTCCGGTCGTGCGGCAGGGGCAGCGTGAACGACACCTGCACCATGCCGTCACCTGTGGTGTCCCCATACGGTCGGACGACCTGCGCGCTCACCGAGTCGCTCCTTCATCGAGCAGGTCATTCGCCGGGTTGTAGTAGTCGCGAGCCTTGACCACGACACCGTCCAGGCCGCGTCCCCTGTCGGCCGGTCGGCTCATCAGGCCGAACGTGCCGTCCGCGATCGCGGACAACAGCGGCACCTTCCCTTCGTCGGAGGCGATGCGCTCCAGCAGGTCGATAGCCTCGGCCAGCACCTGACGGGCCCGCTCGGCGATGAACCCGTCAGGGGCCGGCCGGAAGTCCTCCCACAAGTTGCCCGCCGCGTTCATGACGTAGCGCACGTTCTGCAGGGCCAGGTCACGGTCCGAAAGCCAGGGGGTGACAACCGCCTCGGTCATCATGCCGACCAGCAGAATCCCTTGCCCTGTCAGGGTCCCGGCGAGGTTGAAGAATCCGTTGAGCAAGTAGCCCAGGAAGATGTCACCGGTCATGTGCTTGGTCGGCGGCATCCACTTCAAGGGCGCGTCGGGGAACAGCGCGCGGGCGAGCATGGCGTGCGACAGCTCGAGGCGGAAGGAGTCGGGGACGTCCGAATTGATCTCCATCGCGTGCCCGAGGCCGAGCTGCCAGTCGGCCAACCCGGCCTCCTTGGCGAAGAACTCGTTGAGCAGCTGACTGACCGTGACCGTGTGGGCGGCTTCGATGGCGTCGGCGGTCGTGAGGTAGTTGTCCTCGCCGGTGTTGATGATGATGCCGGCGCGGGCGTGGACCTGGCGGCTGAACCGCTGGTCCACGAAGGTGCGCACCGGGTTGATGTCGCGGAACAAGATCCCGTACATCGAGTCGTTCAGCATCATGTCGAGCCGTTCCAGGCCCGCCAGCGTGGCAATCTCGGGCATGCACAGCCCGGAGGCGTAGTTGGTGAGCCGGATGTAGCGCCCGAGCTCGCGGGAGGTCGTGTCCAGGGCGGCCCGCATGAGTCGGAAGTTCTCCTGCGTCGCGTACGTCCCGGCGTAGCCCTCACGTGTGGCGCCCTCGGGTACGTAGTCCAGCAGCGACTGCCCCGTGGAACGGATCACTGCGATGACGTCGGCTCCCGCACGGGCCGCGGCCTGCGCCTGTGGGATGTCCTCGTAGATGTCACCGGTTGCCACGATCAGGTAGATCCAGGGCGTGGGCGGGTTGCCGTACCGTTCGATGAGTCGATCGCGTCGCCGCCGGTTGGTGTCGATGCGCCGCATGCCTTGGGCCACAGCACTTCTGGCTGCTCTTGTGGCTCGCATGGCGTCTCGGCCCTCGGGCAGACGGAACGTGACCGAGCCGGCGGCAGCCTTCTGCGCTAGCACGGTGAGGTCGCCGCCGCTGCGGGCCAGCGCATCCCAGACCGGCAGCGCCAGTCCGTGCTCCAGCCCCACCTGTTCGCGGACCGTGTCGGTGAGCCGGTTGCCCCACGGGATCCCGTCGACGTCGGCACCCTGCAGCCCAGCCAGGCGCAGCAAGGCGCGCTCGACGGAGACGGTGGTGTGAGCCTTGGCCAGGCGTACGACCGGAGTACCCACCTTGCGGGCCAGCGACCGGGATTTGCGGACGCTGGCGGGGTCCAGCGCGAGCTGGGAGGCTGCGTTCGGTCGGGAGCTCACGCGGCTCCCGCCTCGAGCAGTCGGCGTTCGAAGAGGT
>JBDTDW010000029.1:0-3946 GCA_039922855.1 Candidatus Nanopelagicales bacterium
CGGGGCTGTACCCACGACGAGCCCGAGTGCGCCCTCGACGCCTGGGTCGCGGACGGTCACACCGGCCCCTCGGGCCCGGCCCGGCTGGAGTCGTTCCGTCGCCTGCTAAGGGCCCTGCGCGGCGACCCCGACTCCTAAGGACCGACGTCACTCACGCTGTTCTCGTTTCAGGACCGGAAATCCCGCGTCGAACGACAACGGCGTGGGTAGCGTGCGTCAGGGCACCTGGTGGGTCCCGGGGGTGGTGTTGACGACGATCGGGCCCCAAATCGCCTGGGCGCCGGTCTCACCGGCTCGGTACGTCCAGCCAACGGTGACCAGCGCGGCCGCGACCGTGAGGACCGCTACCGACTTTCCCAGCGCGGTACGCCGCGGGCGCCGGCTGACCCGCGCGTCGCTGGTCCCGGGCCTCGGCCGGTCGATCCACCACAGGGCGGCGAGCACGACCAGCAACCCCAGGGCCACCCAGGGCAGCCACCGCGCGATCGCATAGTGCTGCGCGGGCAGACCGACTCGGGACGCCAGCACCTCCCCGCTCTCCTTCGCGACGAACGCCGAGCCCGTGCCCAGCAGGGCTGCCGCGAGCACGAAGAGCCCGTAGCGTCGGTTCCACCGGGGTACGGCGGCAACTGCGAGCGCGCCGAGGGTCGCCAGCGGCAGCATCACCACGACGACGTGGACGACGAGAGGGTGCAGCGGCAGGCCGAGCACCGTGTCGAACATCGTCACCTCCATTGTGCTGGGTACCGGCCGTGCCGCGACGTCGACACAGAGCCTGACGGTACGTGGTCAACGGTGGCGAATGGGAGTACGCCGCGGGTCCCTAGGTACGGTCTGACGGTGACGAGCCCGAATGAGCACGCCGACGACCTCGCCCTGGCCCACCGCATCGCGGATGCGGCCGACGAGCTGACCATGTCCCGGTTCTGCGCGCTGGACCTGGCCGTCGAGACCAAGCCGGACCTCACCCCGGTCAGCGACGCCGACCGCGGCGTCGAGGCGCTGGTCCTGGACCTCGTTGCGGCACACCGACCCGACGACGGTGTGCTGGGCGAGGAGTACGGCGAGCGCGTCGGCACGAACGGGCGGCGCTGGGTCGTCGACCCGGTCGACGGGACCAAGAACTTCGTCCGTGGGGTCCCGGTCTGGGCCACCGTCCTCGGGCTGCAGGACGAGTCCGGGCAGGTGGTCGTGGCCGTCACGTCGGCACCCTCGCTCGGGCGGCGCTGGTGGGCCACCCGCGGCGGCGGGGCGTGGCTTCGCGAGCCCGGACGCACGCAGCCACGGGCTCTGCACGTCTCGGGGGTCAACGACCTGGAGCATGCGTCGATGTCGTTCTCGAGCCAGCCCTCCTGGGCGGAAGCAGGTCTGGGTCCGCAGTGGGACGCGCTGATGGCCTCGGTGTGGCGCAGCCGCGCGTTCGGCGACTTCTGGAGCCACCTGCTCGTGGCGGAGGGTGCCGTCGACCTGTCAGCCGAGCCTCGCCTGAACCTGCACGACATCGCCGGCGTCGCCCTCGTCGTGACCGAGGCCGGTGGACGTTTCACCGGGCTGGACGGCGTGGACGGTCCCGGCCGCGGCAGCGCGTTGGCCACCAACGGGCTGCTGCACGACCGCGCGCTGGCCCTGCTCACCCCGTGAGCCGGTGTCCACGGCCGACCGTTTCACTGCACCGCGGAGCCGAGCCCAGGCGAGCAGGACCACGGGCGCGAGCAGGCCGGCGTACAAGTCGAACCACCCGTAACCGCCGGCGGCGATGCTCGGCGGGTTGCCCATCGGCACCCACCCTGTGATAGGGTCGCGGGGCGCCCAGGCCCAGACCCCCCAACGTGTCCCGAGCAGCTCGAGGTAGCTCACGACGAGGAAGGCCCCGACGTACAGCAGCGTGGAGCGTCCCCACAGCAGGAACCCGACCAGACAGGCGTACCAGAACAGGCCCAGCAGATCAGTACGAGGCGAGAGGAACGCGCCCCACAGCGCCCAGGCGCCGGCCACGACCAGGGTCAGGCGCACCGCCAGCGGGCGGTGTCGTCTGAGCAGCGCGGTGCGACCGATGACCAGCGCGGCGAGGTACACCAGCCCGTGGCCCGGCGGGACGTACGCCGGCACATGATCGAGGCGGTACACGTACACGCCGAGCCAGCCGGAGAAGACGTACTCCACCAACGTCGCCAGCGCGACGACGACCGCGGTCTGGGCCCGCACCAGAGGTTTCTCGTGCGCCAGCCACCAGAGCAGCAGCGCCCACGTCACGAGCCCGAGACCGACCTGGCCTTCCGGACCGGCGGTGCGATCCGCCCACAGCACCGCGGGGATCCACAGCAGCGCCATGGTGAGCGCGTACGGGTCCGACCAGCGCGCCCAGGCGGGCACGTGGCTCGCCGCTGCCGGCTGGTCGACCTGAGCTGTCACGGCGCCATCCTGCCCCAGCCGGGGCACCGTGGCTCAGGGGTGCGCGTCCCCGGCGACCCGTTCCCCGCTGAACGGGGGTTCTCGTGGGTTGTCCGGGTCCCGGCCGGTGAGGTATCGGATGATCACCCAGATCACTGCGACCACGGGAACGGCGACGATCGCGCCGATGATCCCGGCCACGACGCTGCCCATCGTGACGCTCAGGATCACCACCAGCGGGTGCAGCGAGACCTGCTTGCTCATGATCAGCGGCTGCAGGACGTTGCCCTCGATCTGGCCGACGATCGTGATCAGCACGATGACAGCGACGAAGGACCACGGACCATTGGCCGCCAGGGCAATGAGGGCAGCGACGAGCATCGCAACCGGGGCCCCGACGTAGGGGATGAAGGCACCGAAGAACACCAGCAGCGCCAACGGGATCGACAGCGGCACCCGCAGGATGCTCAGGCCGATCCCCACCAGGATCGCGTCGCTCAGCGCGACGATGACCGTGCCGCGCGCGTACGCGGAGAACGTGCGCCACGCCACGTCCCCGGAGGTACGCACCCGGACCTGAGCGCGCACCGGAGCCGTGCCCACGATCCAGGACCAGATCCCGCGACCGTCGTACAGGAAGAAGATCGCCGAGAACATCGCCAGGGCGAATCCGGTGAGCAGTTCCCCGAATGTCCCCAGGCCGCCCAGAGCGGTCGTCGCGAGGTTACCGGCGTTGTCCTTGAGCCATTGCTGGGCGGTCGTGAACGCGTTGTTGATCTGGGACGAGTCGATCTTCCAGGGGCCGTTTCGCAGCCAGTCCTGGACGCTGTTGACGCCGTTGCCGACCTGCGCGGAGAGCTCGGGGAGGTTGTTGAGGAACGCCACGATGATGAAGGCGAGGACCGTGATCACCAGCGCAACGGCAATCACCAGACCGGCGACGACGGCCAGCCCACGTGGCAGCACCCGGTTGAGCTGATCGACCAGCGGCAGCACCAGGGCCGTGAACACAGCACCGAGGAAGACCGCCATCAGCACGAACGTCAGCGTTCCGGCGATCTGGGCGAGGACGTAGAGCGCGGCCATGACCGCGACGAAGCGCCAGGAATAGCCGGCCAGCACCCGCAGCGTGTACGGCACCTGCGCATCGGGCTCGGGCAGCAGGCGCATGTCATGGTCCCCGACCCGCTCCCCCGCGGCCGGTCCGGTCACCGCAGCGGTGCCGCGCGGGCCGGCGGCAAGCGCGGCGGGCGCCGCCAACCCGTCGACGTCCACCGGGCCGCCGGACGTTCGATCGGCGGACGCGGCGTCGTCGGGGGCTGTGGGCGGCGAGGCGTCGGTCACGGACGTGATCCTGCCAGGGTGGCGCAAGCGGGGGCGTGACCGGCACACCACGGCCCGGCGCGGCGTCGGGTCCCGGTCAGGCGCGGGGACGGACCAGCATCCGCAGGCCACCGTCCGGGCGAACGGTGACCGCGGGCAGAGATCGCACCGGCTGTGCGTCGGCCGGCGTGATGCAGAACCGTCGGGCCAGCGCGGCGAGGGCGAGGACGGT
>JBDTDW010000030.1:0-12343 GCA_039922855.1 Candidatus Nanopelagicales bacterium
CCGACGTCTACGACTACATCCTGACGTGGTTCGCGACCGCCCCTCCGGGGACGCCGGTGTCCCCGGTGCAGCTGGCGCAGCGGGCTGTTGACTCGATGACACTGCGCGGCGCAGAGATCCAGATGGCACCACACTCCGGTGCGATGGGACTGGTCGGGTTGCCGATGTGGCTGTGGACCACGGTGGGGCCGACCACCTGGGGCCCGAACAGCGCGACAGCCACGGTCCCGGGCCTGTCGGTCACTGCCGTCGCGAAGGCGACCAAGATCGTGTGGGACATGGGTGACGGGACGCGGCTCACGTGCGCCGGCCCCGGTACCCCGTACTCGGCGGCGGCCAGCACCACGGTGTCACCGACGTGCGGCCACGTGTACCAGCGTTCGTCGGCCAGCCGCCCCGGGCACCTGTATGCGATCACGGCTACGACGACCTGGGTCATCACCTGGGCCGGCGGCGGTGAGAGCGGCGTGCTCACCCGGACTCGTACGTCGGCGGCGACGGCACGGGTCGGGGAGCTGCAGGTGCTCATCAGCTGAGTGCGTTCGGGCCGAGGTACGCGTCCGACGGACGGGGGCCAGCCGCAGCGGCGAGCGTCGGACTGAGGTGAATCGGGCCGCAGCGGCGTGCGTCGAACGCGAGAGGGCCGTCCGTACACTGGTGCAGCACACCGCGCGAGCACAGGGAGCGAATTCGTGGCCGTCCAGCCGATCCGACTCTTCGGCGACCCCGTCCTCACCACTGCTGCGGTTTCGGTCGAAACGTACGACAAGGAGCTCAGGAAGCTCGTCAAGGACCTCACCGAGACCATGCTCGACGCTCCCGGAGCCGGCCTTGCCGCTCCGCAGATCGGGGTCGGGCTGCGGGTGTTCGTGTACGACGTCGACGACGAGGTCGGGCATCTGATCAACCCGGTGCTGGACCTGTCCGACGAGCTGCAGGAGGGCGACGAGGGCTGCCTCTCGCTGCCCGGGATCGCGTTCAACACCGTCCGTTCCATGCGCGTCGTGGCCAAGGGCATGACGATGCACGGCGAGCCCGTCGTCGTCGAGGGCAGCGAGCTGCTCGCGCGGTGCGTGCAGCACGAGACCGACCACCTCGACGGGATCCTGTTCGTGGACCGGCTCGACACCGAGACCCGCAAGGCCGCGATGAAGGCCATCCGGGAGGCGGAGTGGTTCGGGCAGCCGGCGCCCGACGTGCGGCTCAGCCCGCACACTGTCTCAGCGAAGTGGCTGTAGCTACGCGTGCGTCTGGTCTTCGCGGGCACCCCCGAGGTGGCACTGCCCGCGCTCGATGCGCTGCTGTCCTCGCGCCACGAAGTAGTCGCTGTTCTCACCCGCCCGGATGCGCGCGCCGGTCGCGGACGAACCCTTGCCGCATCGCCGGTGGCGCGGCGCGCGGCGGACGCCGGCGTCGCGGTGCTGCGACCGGTGACGCTGCGCGAGCCCGAGCTGCTCGCCGAGCTGCGCGACCTGGCGCCGGACTGCTGCCCTGTGGTCGCGTACGGCGCCTTGGTACCCCGCGCGGTCCTCGACGTCCCGGCCCAGGGCTGGGTGAATCTGCACTTCTCGCTGCTGCCCGCCTGGCGGGGCGCGGCGCCGGTCCAGCATGCGGTGTGGCACGGCGACGACATCACCGGGGCCACGACGTTCCGGCTGGAGGAGGGCCTGGACACCGGCCCGGTCTACGGCACGGTCACCGAGACCGTACGTGCTACCGACACCAGCGGGGACCTGTTGGGCCGGCTCGCGATCTCCGGCGCCGAGCTGTTGGTGGCAACGCTGGACGGGCTGGAGTCCGGCGTTCTCGTCGCGGCGCCGCAGCCTGCTGACGGTGTCTCCCTCGCACCCAAGATCACCGCAGCTGACGCGCAGGTCGACTGGTCGCAGCCATCCGTCCGGGTCGACCGGCAGGTACGTGCCTGCACACCGGAGCCGGGCGCCTGGACCGTGCTCGGGGGCGACCGGATCGGCCTGGGCCCGGTCGTACCTCTGCTCGAGGACACCTCGTTGCCACCTGGTTCGTTGGCCGTCGACAAGACTCGGGTACGGGTCGGAACCGCCTCCAGCGCAGTGGTTCTCGACCAGGTGCGCCCGCCCGGCAAGCGACCCATGCCAGCGACGGACTGGGCCCGCGGCCTACGGCTAACAGCTGAGGCGCGGTTCACATGAGCCGGCCACCGTCTCAGGGGCGTCCGGTGCAGTGGCGCCCGGACCGCCGGCGCACCAACGAGGCGCGGTTGGCCGCGTTCGACGTTCTTCGGGCCGTCGACGAGCAGGACGCGTACGCGAATCTTGCGGCTGCGCAGATCCTGCGCGAGGCCGATCTCGACGCGCGTGATGCGGGTTTCGCGACCGAGCTTGCTTACGGCACTCTGCGCCAACGTCGCTGGCTCGATGCGGTGCTCGCTGCCTGCGTGGATCGTCCGCTGGCGGACGTGGACCCGCCGCTGCTGGATGTGCTGCGGCTGGGGGCGTACCAGCTGCTAGTGCTGGGGACAGCGCCGCACGCCGCAGTCGGCGAGACCGTCCAACTGGCGCGGCTCGTCGGTGGGGAGTCACGCTCGCGGTTCGCGAACGCTGTCCTGCGCAAGGTCAGCGAGCACGACGCCGACGGCTGGGTCGACCTCGTCGCCCCGAGCTCCGAGACCGACCCGGTGGCGCACCTGGCGACGGTCCGGTCCCACCCTGACTGGGTCGTACGAGCCCTGCATGAGGCGTTGCAGGCCGATGGGATGCCAGAAATTGGTGCACTGGAAGAACTTTTGATCGCTGACAACGAACCCGGTGCGGTCACCCTCGTCGCTCGGCCTGGACGAGCCACCGTCGAGGAGCTGCTCGAGGTACCCGGCACGGAACCTGGACGGTGGTCGCCGTACGCCGTCCTGCTGGACCGAGGAGCGCCCGGATCCATTGCAGCGGTGCGTCAGGGACGTGCCGCGGTACAGGACGAGGGCAGCCAGCTCGTCGCCATCGCGCTGGCGCGCGCTCCCGTCGAGGGTGGCGAGCGAGCCTGGCTCGACATGTGTGCCGGCCCCGGTGGTAAGGCTGCCCTGCTCGCGGGCCTGGCCGGTGAGCGCGGCGTGACGCTGCTGGCAACGGACCGCTCCCGACACCGCGCCGAGCTGGTCCGCCAGGCCCTGACCGGAGCGGCCCGCCACACCACCGTTGTCGGGCGCCCTGACGTCCCAGAGCGCTCCGACCGCGCCGGGCCGGACGTCCCGAACCGAACCGGGCATCCCGCAGCTGTGGCGGTGGACAGCCCGGCCCGGCCCGGGTATGCCGGCGTGGTCGTCGCGGACGGGACGGTCGGTCCCTGGGCGGCGGGATCCTTCGACCGGGTCCTTCTCGATGCTCCGTGCAGCGGCCTCGGGGTGCTGCGACGGCGGGCCGAGTCGCGTTGGCGCCGCCAGCCCTCCGACGTGGTCGAGCTCGCGGCCCTGCAGAAGCGACTGCTGGCGGCCGCCATAGACGCGGTACGTGTCGGCGGCGTCGTCGGCTACGCAACCTGCACCCCGCACCTGGCCGAGACCACGGCCGTCGTGGACGAAGCGGTTGCGGCCGGCACCGTCGAGCGCCTCGACGTCGGCCCGCTGCTCCCAGAGCTGGAGGATCTCGGCCCGGGCCTGGACCTTCGGCTGTGGCCTCACCGCCACAACACCGACGGCATGTACCTCGCCCTGCTGCGCCGTACGTGTTGATGGACGTGTTCCGAGGTGCGCTGGAAGCACCGTTGCCTCCCCACGTACTCGATCATTGAGTGATCGCCTACAAATCATTGGGTCGGTTGCGCCTAGGGCACGGCGGGGCACCTTCATCGATAAGGCATACGGTGCCGTAGCGTGCCGCGGATGGGCGTCCAGATCTCCCCGAGCATCCTGTCGGCTGACTTCGCCGAGCTGGCAGTGGAGTGCGAGCGGGTGGCGGGGTATGCGGACTGGTTGCACGTGGACGTGATGGACAACCACTTCGTACCGAACCTGACCCTGGGCCTGCCGGTCGTGGAGGCGTTGCTGCGCAGGGTGTCCACACCGATCGACTGCCACCTCATGATCGAGGACCCGGACCGGTGGGCGCCGCAGTACGCGGAGGCCGGCGTCGGCTCGGTCACGTTCCACGTCGAGGCGGCGGCGAACCCGAAGGCGCTGGCCCGCTCGCTGCGTGCTGCCGGCTCGCTCGCGGGCGCGGCGCTCAAGCCCGCGACGGACGTTGACGCGTACGCCGACCTGCTCCCTGAGCTCGACCTGCTGCTGATCATGACGGTCGAGCCCGGTTTCGGTGGCCAAGGTTTCCTCGCCGAGATGCTGCCCAAGGTGCGGCGGGCCCGCGCACTGGTCGGCGACCTGCAGCTGTGGATCCAGGTCGACGGCGGGGTCGGAGAGGACACGATCGAGGCCTGCGCCGAAGCCGGTGCCGACGTCTTTGTCGCCGGATCGGCCGTGTACGGGGCCACCGACCCGGCGCAGGCATGCCGCCGGCTGCGGGCGCAGGCCGAGCAGGGCACCGCCCGGTCGTGGTGGTGCAGGTCCTGACTGCTCGGCCCACGATCCGGCCGCCAGGGGTCCTGAGCGCACAGCCTTCGCTCTTCCGCGCTGGACCTGAACATCCGGTCGGGCTGCGGATCTGACCATCCGGCCGCACTCGGGACCTGACCATCCGGCCCAGTGTGCGGGCGAGCCATGATCCGCGGTGGGTTACGCTACTAGGCGTACGAGCGAAGCACGTGTTCGCGCGTCCCGGGGTCGGTGCAATTCCGAACCGGCGGTGTCAGCCCGCGACCCGGTGGCCCACATGGCACCGGTTGATCCGGTCAGCCGCGTGTGCTCGTACGAGCCACGCAGCCATCCGGAGCCGACGGTGAAAGTCCGGATGGGAGGCGACGCGCGACAGCAACGACGCTGCTCGACGTTCGGCGCGACCCAGGTCGCCCCGTCACGTCTGCGCCGTCTTCCGCTGTCGCAGCCACCCATCTCCGGGCGAGCAGCACCCGACAGCGGAGAGACATGGCCCTGAGCAAGCAAGAGATCGCCGCCATGCGGCGCGCGCTGGAGCTGGCAGCCTCACCCGATGCGCCGCGCAGCCCTAACCCGCGGGTCGGAGCTGTCCTGCTGACCCCTGACGGCACCGTCCTGGCGGAGGGATATCACCGCGGGGCCGGTACGGCCCACGCCGAGGTCGTCGCCCTCTCTCGCGCCGGTGCCGCGGCCCGCGGTGCCACCGTGGTCGTCACTCTCGAGCCGTGCAACCACATCGGTCGAAGCGGCTCGTGCGTGCAGGCCCTGCTCGCGGCAGGCGTACGCCGGGTCGTCTTCGCGCAGACCGACCCGAACGAGATCGCGAGGGGGGGAGCCGACACCCTGCGGGCAGCCGGTGTTGAAGTCGAGAACGGCCTCATGGCCGCAGAAGCATTGGCACTGAACGAGTTCTGGACGTTCTCCATGAAACACGGCCGACCGTTCGTGACATGGAAGGCAGCGGCGACCCTCGACGGGCGGGTCGCCGCTGCGGACGGCACCAGCCGCTGGATCACCTCGGCGGCCGCCCGTGCTGAGGTCCACGCTCTGCGCGCCCAGGTCGACGCCATCATGGTCGGCACCGGCACCGTGCTGGCCGACGACCCGCAGCTGACCGTACGCGACGACATGGGTGCGACGGCCCGGGTGCGCCAGCCGTTGCGGGTCGTTGTCGGCAAGCGTGAGATCCCCGCTGGCTCGCACGTCCTGGACAACGCTGCCCCGACCCTGCAGCTGCGCACCCACGACCCCGTCGAGGTGCTGTCCGTCCTTCAGGCGCGGGAGATCTGCGACGTGATGCTCGAGGGCGGGCCGACACTCGCGGCGGCGTTCGTCCGCGCCGGCCTCGTGGACCGCGTCGTCTGGTACGTCGCACCGGCAGTGCTCGGTGCCGGCCCCTCGGCCCTGGCGGACGCGGGCATGTCCGGAATCGGAGATGCGTTGCGACTGCGGGTGACCGACGTGGCACTGGTGGGTACTGACGTCAGGATCGATGCGCGTGTACCGCGACTGGAGGTGGGCTGATGTTCACGGGGATCGTGGAGGAGCTCGGCCAGGTCGTCGCGATCGAGGCGCTGGCCGACGAGGCCGCGCGACTGACGATACGTGGACCGCTCGTCACCGGTGATGCGAAGCACGGAGACTCGATCGCTGTCGATGGCGTGTGCCTGACCATCGTGACTCTCGACACCGGCCAATTCACCGCCGACGTCATGCGAGAGACCCTGCGGCGCTCGTCGCTGGCCTCGTTGACACCGGGGGCCCGTGTCAACCTCGAGCGGCCCATGACCTTGTCGGCCCGGCTCGGTGGCCACTTGGTGCAAGGTCACGTCGACGCAGTGGGAGAGCTGTTGGGGCGCACACCGTCCGAGCATTGGGAGTTGGTCACGGTCTCGCTGCCCGCCGACATTGCCAGGTACGTCGTGGACAAGGGCTCGGTCACCGTCGACGGCGTCTCGTTGACGGTGGTCGAAGCGGAGTCGAACTGGTTCAGCGTCTCCTTGATCCCCACGACTCTGGCCATGACGACGTTGGGACGCAAGAAGATCGGGGATCTGGTGAACCTTGAGGTTGACGTCGTGGCGAAGTACGTGGAACGCCTGTTGCACTGGAGGCAATCATGAGTGCCATGCCGAATTCGCCAGCAACGCGGGTGCGGCTCGACCCGGTGGAGGCTGCGGTGGCAGCGATGCGGGAGGGACGGGCCGTCGTCGTCGTCGACGACGAGAACCGCGAGAACGAGGGCGACCTCATCTTCCCTGCGCAGCGCGCTACGGCCGAGCTGGTGGGCTTCATGATCCGCTACACCTCTGGCTACATCTGCGTCGCCATGGAGGGCCCTGACCTTGATCGGCTGGGCCTGCCCCCGATGACGGCGATCAACGAGGACCGCAAGGGCACGGCGTTCGCCGTCACCGTCGATGCCCGTGACGTGGTCTCGACCGGGATCTCCGCGCAGGACCGGTCGCGCACAATCAAGGTCCTCGCCGATTCCGCGACAGATCCGTGGGAGCTCACGCGCCCGGGACACGTCGTTCCCCTGCGGGCGAAGCCCGGCGGGGTCCTGCGCCGACCGGGCCACACCGAAGCGGCCGTGGACCTGGCCCGACTGTCAGGCTGGTCGTCGGCCGGAGCGCTCTGCGAGCTGGTCAACGACGACGGGTCCATGATGCGGGCCCCGCAGTGCCGGCTGTTCGCGGACGCCCACGACCTGGTCATGATCTCCATCGCCGACCTCATCGCGTACCGGCGCCACCACGAGACGCAGATCCGGCGGATCGCGACGACCCGGCTGCCGAGCGAGTTCGGGGAGTTCACCGCGGTCGGATACCGCGCCGCGCTCGAAGGCACCGACCATGTCGCGCTGGTGTTCGGAGAGATCGGTGACGGCGAAGAGCTGTTGGTACGAGTCCACTCCGAGTGTCTCACCGGTGACGTCTTCGGCTCGCTGCGCTGCGACTGCGGCCCCCAGCTGCACGCGGCGCTGCGCCGGGTTGCCGCCGAGGGCCGCGGTGTCGTTCTGTACATGCGTGGCCATGAAGGGCGGGGGATCGGACTGATGCACAAGCTGCAGGCGTACGCCCTCCAGGACGACGGCGCCGACACGGTCGACGCGAACCTCGAGCTGGGGCTGCCCGCCGACGCGCGCGACTACGGGACGGGTGCCCAGATCCTCGCCGATCTGGGCGTGAGAAGCATGCGCCTGCTGACGAACAACCCGGCCAAACGCGCCGGTCTGGAGGGCTACGGACTCTCCATCATCGACAGCGTTCCGCTGGAGATCAGTCCCAACGACCACAACCTGGCCTATCTGCGCACCAAGCGCGACCGGATGGGGCACGACCTGCCCAGCGATCTCAGCGTTCCTACCGACAGGATCTCCAGATGAGCGGGCAGGGTGCACCTCGACTCGATACCGTTGCTGTCACAGGGCTTCGGGTTGCGGTTGTCGCGTCGCAGTGGCACGAGCAGGTGATGGGCGGCCTCCTCGGTGGTGCTCGCCGGGCCTTGGACGAGGTCGACGTCAGTCATGTCGTGCACCGCGTGCCGGGGGCCTTCGAGCTGCCGCTGGTCGCCCAGGAGCTCGCTCGCGCCGACCATGACGCGGTCGTCGCCCTCGGGGTCGTCATCCGTGGCGGCACACCGCATTTCGAGTACGTCTGCCGCGCAGCCACAGACGGACTGACCCAGGTGGCGCTGCAGACTGGCGTACCGATCGGCTTCGGGCTTCTCACCACCGACGACGAGGCCCAGGCGCTGGACCGGGCGGGTTTGCCGGGCAGTCGCGAGGACAAGGGCAGGGAGGCGGTCGAGGCCGCGTTGGCGATGGCGCTCACCCTCCGGGCGCTGCGGCGTGGCGGATCCGTGGGGTTCGGAGCGTGAAGACCTTCGAGCAGCTGCACGGCGAGCTCGCCGACAAGTGGGCCCGGCAGGACCCGACTTCGGGCACTGTGATGCTGCTCACCGGTGGCGTCCACGCTGTCGGCAAGAAGGTCGTCGAGGAGGCGGCCGAGGCGTGGATGGCGGCGGAGCACGAAGGCACCGACCGCACCGCGCAGGAGATCTCGCAGCTGCTGTACCACGCCGCCGCGCTTATGATCGCCGCCGACGTACCGCTCGAAGCGGTCCAACGACATCTCTGAGGCCGCCGGCAAGCTCGGCCACCTGGATGGACCAGCGACCGTGAGCGGGCGCTGTCGGGTATCCGTCGTGCCCCGGATGCACCTGCACCGGAACGTCCGGCGAGAATGTGATCCGTCGTCGTGCCGCGCGATGCCCCTCACGAACACGTAACCTCAGGAGATCACCGTGCTGCGCGTCGCCGTACCGAACAAGGGCCAGCTGGCGGAGCCGTCCCGCGAGATGCTGCGAGAGGCCGGCTATCCCGCCGCGCACGGGGCGCGCGAGCTGGTCGTGCTGGACCCGGACAACGACTGCGAGTTCTTCTTCCTGCGTCCGCGCGACATCGCGACGTACGTCGCCTCCGGCCAGCTCGACATCGGGATCACGGGACTTGATCTCCTGCTGGACGCACGCTCGGATGCGAAGTCGTTGCTGGAGCTGGGGTTTGGACCTTCCACGTTCTGTCTTGCAGCGCCGGTCGGTGGTCCGAAGAACGTTTCCGACCTGGCTGGGCTACGGATCGCGACCTCGTACGAAGGCCTGCTGAGGACGTATCTGTCCGATCACGGGGTCGAGGCGACCGTGGTCAAGCTCGACGGTGCGGTGGAGAACGCCGTGCGGCTGGGGGTGGCAGACGCCGTCGCCGACGTCGTGGCAACCGGGACCACGTTGAAGCAGGCCGGGCTCGCTGTCATCGGTGAGCCGATCCTGGTCAGTCAGGCCCTGCTGATTCGTCGCTGCGCTGCGCCGGCGTCCACTGCGGTCGACACGTTCGTCCGACGGCTCAACGGTGTCATCGTCGCCCGCGCCTACGTTCTGGTGGACTATGACATCCGGGCTGATGCCGTCGAGACCGCGGTCGCCATCACCCCGGGGATCGAGAGCCCCACGGTGTCGCCGCTTCACGACAAGGGCTGGGTCGCAGTCCGTGCGATGGTCGCGCGCCGCGAGGTGCACCGCGTGATGGATGACCTGTACGACCTCGGCGCCCGCGGCATCATCGTCACCGACATCCACGCCTGCCGGCTGTGACCGGTGTCGCCCCGATTCGGAGTCCTCTTGAGCTCGGCGCCCGTATCACCCGACTGTACCGAGGCTGAGTCCCGCCGGCCGGTTTCGGGTCGGCCGTGCAGTCGTCCGGTTCCCCCCGAGAAGTCTTTCGTGATGGGTGCTACCGGAAGGAACCGGGCCCTGTCGACGAAGCGAACAGGGCCCTGAGTCCGGTGGACGATCCCAGGTTCGCTGGCAAGACGGTGCCCGATCCGGCGTTCGCCGGGGACGATGGCACCGCATCGCCGGCTGTCTCGGCGGTGTTGGAGCGGTACGCGGCCGGTGCGGCATCGGCATACGACGTGGTCTCAACGCTCGTCGGATCGCGGCTGCTGGTCCCTGTCGTGGCGGTGCTCGACGAGGACGAGACGGGTCCGGACGGGCGGCGTCAGGAGAAGGACAGCCACATGGCGACCGTGACGCTGCTCAACTCGGACGGGCGTCGCGGGCTGCTGGCGTTCACGAGCGTGCAGACGCTGCAGGCCTGGCGGGCAACGGCTCGGCCGGTGGCGGCAGGAATGCAACGCGTCGCCCAGGCCGCTCGGCAGGAGAGCGCGGACGCGGTGCTGATCGACGTCGCCGGACCCGTCCCGTTCCCCCTGGAGGGTGCGGCGCTGGCGGCTGTCGCGGTCGGGGAGCAGTGGTTGCCAGCGCACTCGGACCCGGTGGTCGCCGCCGCCGTCGGTCGCGTTGTGACCGCCCTCGGTGCCTGCCTGTCGTACCGGATCAGCGACGGCACCGAGCTCGGTGGCGACCTGCTCGTGGTCGTAGCGGGAGCCACCGATCCCGATGCGGTGCAGCGGCTCCTGGCGGCAAGCCTCGCCGCGGACCCCGCCCTGCAGCAGCGCTGCCCCACCGGCATTGCCCTCAGCGTCACCTGACACGACCCCGGACAGGGATGGTCGTGCCCCGCGGCGCGTCAGGGGCACCGAATTGGACCCGACGCGGGCGAAATCCCTCGCCGCGTGTCACGGATGGCATTCGACCGCCGGGCGCGCCATAGTGCAGGACCACACATCGCTCACGACGACAGTCACCCGTCCCACGAGAGGGTCACCATGTTGGGTCGCAGATTCCTCGCAGAGTTCATCGGCACGTTCATGCTCGTACTTCTTGCCGTCGGCGCCGCCGTCAGCGGCATCAGCGCGACGGCCTTCCCCGGCAGCGGCATCCTCGGGGTCGCGATCGCCTTCGGGTTCGTACAGATCTTCGTGGCCTACGCCTTCGGGCCGGTGAGCGGCGCCCACATCAACCCAGCCGTGACACTGGGAATGCTGGTCGCCCGCAAGATCGACACGGCGACGGCAGGAGTTCACTGGGTCGCCCAGTTCGCCGGTGCGATCGTCGCGGCCGGCCTGCTCAAGCTCTTCGTCTCGCAGTGGGGGGTCACGGACCAGACCGGGTCGTTGGGTACGAACAACTACGGCGTCCACATCTCAGCGACAGGGGCGTTCGTGCTCGAGGTGGTGCTCACGCTCCTCTTCGTACTCACGATCTTGCTGGTGACCGACCGAGCCGCTGTCGCTGGCGCGGCCGGCCTGGCGATCGGGGTCGCGCTGACCGCTGTCCACCTCGTTGCGATCCCCCTGGACGGGACGTCGGTCAACCCCGCCCGGTCCCTGGGCCCGGCCCTCTTCGAGGGTGGCGATGCGCTCTCGCACGTCTGGCTGTTCATCCTGGCCCCCCTCGTCGGTGGCCTGCTCGCCGCGCTGATCTACCCGTTCTCGCGGCTCCCGGAACGCCCCATGAGCGAGGACCCGACCCCTGCCTGACCCCTGCGGTCGCCCGCTGGGATGAACATGCCCTGTGGTGCGCTGGGCCCAACCAGAGCGCCCCGACCCTCACGTGAGGCTGAGGTGCCAACGGCGCCTCTGGTGCACCCTGATGCACTTTCATCCCGAAAGTCCTGGGAGTGGGGGGCACCGGCGATTGGCTCGGGGGGCCTGCTGCGGGTACTCTTGCGCTCGGACCGGTCCGCCCTCTGGGGCGGGCTGCACAAGCGGAGCCCCTCGCTCCCACCCACCGGCCGGCCCCTCGCGGGATCACCACAGGTCGTCGGGTCGACCTGTCCGGGACTAGACGCACCCGTCGGTGCGTTGTGCCCTAGGACGTGCGAGGCCTCTGCGCGTGTGCGCCGGGGCCTCGACTCATGTCGAGCCGCGTTCGCAGCCCACGTCCACAACCACGTTCTGAGGAGTGCCCATCAGCGCCGAGCCCCGCATCAACGAGCGGATCAGAGTCCCCGAGGTACGCCTCGTCGGACCCAACGGTGAACAGGTCGGAGTCGTACGCATCGAGGATGCACTACGACTGGCCGCCGAGTCCGATCTCGACCTGGTCGAGGTCGCACCGATGTCCAAACCGCCCGTGTGCAAGCTCATGGATTTCGGCAAGTTCAAGTACGAGTCCGCTCTGAAGGCCCGTGAGGCCCGCAAGAACCAGGTCAACACGGTCATCAAGGAGATGAAGCTCCGCCCGAAGATCGACCCGCACGACTACGAGACGAAGAAGGGCCACGTCGTACGGTTCCTGAAGGCCGGCGACAAGGTCAAGATCACGATCATGTTCCGTGGCCGCGAGCAGAGCCGGCCCGAGCTCGGGTTCCGACTGCTCAAGCGGCTCGCTGACGACGTGGCTGACCTGGGTTGGGTGGAGTAC
>JBDTDW010000031.1:0-7103 GCA_039922855.1 Candidatus Nanopelagicales bacterium
CCCGGTGTGAACCCGTTCGGCGACGAGGCGCTGCGTCTGCTGCCGGACTGGGGGATGGACGGACCCTGCACAACGCCCGGAGAGGACCGGCCGTGATGAGCAGGGTGGCCGCGATCGACTGCGGCACCAACTCCATCCGACTGCTGGTCGCCGACGTCGATGACCGTGCCCGGATTCTCGTCGACGTGGACCGGCGCATGGAGATCGTGCGGCTCGGTCAGGGTGTGGACCGCACAGGGCGGCTGGCACCTGAGGCACTGGAACGTACTTTCGCGGCCTGTGACGCCTATGCCGACGTGATCCGGGAGCACGGAGCCGAGGGCGTGCGGTTCGTGGCCACGTCGGCGTCCCGTGACGCGCAGAACCGCGACGAGTTCGTCGGTGGGATCGTGCGCCGGCTCGGCGTCGAGCCGGAGGTGATCAGCGGTGAGGAGGAGGCCCGGCTGTCCTTCACCGGTGCGACGCGCGGCCTGGTCGGTGTCAGGGAGCCGTACCTCGTGGTCGACATCGGTGGCGGCTCGACTGAGGTGGTTCTGGGCCGGGACGAGCCGGTGGGCGTCGTGGCTGCGCGCAGTGTGGACATCGGTTGCGTACGCATGACCGAACGGCACTTCCAAGGCGGTGACCTGTTCGCCGCGCCGTCACCGGACCGCGTAGCGGCCGCGACCGCCGATATCGACGCGGCACTACGCACCGCGCTCCAGGTCGTGCCGGACGCGACGTCGCCGACCCTGATCGGGCTCGCCGGCTCCGTGACCACGGTCGCCGCGATCGCCCTGGGACTGCAGGCCTACGACCCGGAAGTGATCCACGGTTCTCGGGTGCCGGCCGGCACCGTACGGAACATCTCGGACCGGCTGCTGGGCATGGACCGCGAGAGCCGGGCCGCGATCGCGGTGATGCACCCCGGTCGGGTGGCCGTCATCGCGGCCGGTGCATTGATCTTGCGGCGTATCCTGGACCTGACCGGGCTGGACGAGGTCGTCGTGTCCGAGCACGACATCCTCGACGGGATCGCGTGGTCGATGTGACCAAGGGCTCGGCGAAGAGCCCCAGAGACTCGAAGGAACTCCATGACGCTGCACGACGTCCCACTGACCATGCTGGACGGACGCCAGGCCGCATTCGGTGAGCTCACCGGACGGGCGGTGCTCGTGGTCAACGTGGCCAGCAAGTGCGGGTTCACCCCGCAGTAC
The DNA here is from genome assembly GCA_039922855.1 of Candidatus Nanopelagicales bacterium. Lineage (GTDB taxonomy): Bacteria > Actinomycetota > Actinomycetes > S36-B12 > CAIYMF01 > JAFIHG01. The sequence goes on from JBDTDW010000031.1 coordinate 1,197, forward strand.
ACGGGCCTGGAGGCGCTTGCCGAGCGCTACGCGGACCGGGGCCTGACAGTGCTGGGGGTGCCGTGCAACCAGTTCGGCGCCCAGGAGCCGGGCTCCAACGAGCAGATCGCGCAGTTCTGCTCGGCGACCTACGGCGTCACCTTCCCGTTGACCGACAAGGTCGACGTGAACGGGGCGGGCAGACACCCGCTGTTCGCCGAGCTGGTGAAATACCCGGACCAAGAAGGGCGTGTCGGCGACGTGACCTGGAACTTCGAGAAGTGGCTCGTCTCGCCCGCTGGTGATGTCGTGGGCCGTTTCCGTCCCGAAACCGAGCCCGATGACGCGGCCATGGTCAGCGCCATCGAGGCGGTCCTGCCGGGATGAGCACTGCGGGTCGGGTGCTGCGCGTCACCGCAGCCGGGGCTGCGGTCGGTGTGCTCCTCGTCAGCAGCTTGGGATGGTGGGCCACCAACCACTACATCGGCCAGATCCAGCACGTCGACGTGTTCTCCGGCATCGCCGCCCGCGACGTGCCGACCATCGACCCGCGCGCCGGCGACTCGATGAACATCTTGCTGGTGGGAAGCGACAGCCGCGCCGGGCTCACGCCCCAGCAGACCGAGACCCTGCACCTCGGGCAGGGGCAGTACGGCATCAACACCGACACGATGATGATCATCCATATCGGCAAGGACACGAGCCACATCACGGTCGTCGGTCTGCCGCGGGACTCCCTCGTGAGCATCCCGGAGTGCCTGGACGTCAACACCGGCAAGGTCGATCCGGCGCACCAAGACCGCATCAACAGCGCTTTCGGCGAAGGTGGCGGCACGTGCATGGTCAAGACGGTCGAGAAGGCGACCAACATCCACATCGACCACTACGTCGAGGTCAGCTTCACCGCTTTCCTCGGCATGGTCAATGCCGTCGGCGGCGTCCCGGTTTGCCTTTCGGCACCCATCAAGGACGACCCGAGATACACCAGCCTGAACCTGCCTGCGGGCCGGTCGGTGCTCACGGGCACGATGGCCCTCAACTTCGTACGCTCCCGGCACGTCGATGACGACTTCGGCCGGATCCGGCGTCAGCAGCAGTTCATCTCCTCGATGCTGCACAAGGCCCTGGGCCTCGGCGTCCTTCTCAACCCCCTCAAGCTCAACGCCTTCATCAGTGCGGCGCTGACGAACACCAAGGTGGACAGCGGGCTGGACCGGGACACCATTCTGTCGTTGGCGGGGCGGCTGCAGGGCATCAGCTTGGACAAGATCGAGTTTCCGAAGATCCCGATCGCGAACGCGGACTACACCATTCCGGGCACCAGCAGTGGTGGCTACGTGACCTGGGACGTGGACGGATCGACCAAGCTGTTCGACGAGATCCGCGCCGACCTGCCGATCACCGCGGAGGCGGCGGGGAAGGTCACCCTCCCGACCACCCCGACGAGCTCGATCACCGTCCAGGTGCTCAACGGCTCCTCGACCCAGGGCCTGGGCAAGACCGCAAGCGCAGCCCTGGGCGCCCTCGGGTTCAACATCGCCGGTCCAGCCCAGACCGCGAAGCACGGTGTCCGCACCACGGTGATCCGCTACGACTCGGTCTACAGCACCTCGGCCCTGACGCTGGCGGCGGCGCTGCCGTACGCGACCCTGCAGCCGGTCACCGGGCTTGGCTCGACCCTTCAGGTCATCGTCGGACCCGGCTACGTGGCACCCACCAAGCCCACGGTCACCCCTGCGGCCCAGAACTCCATCCAAGCCAACGTCGCCGCGAACGTGATCTGCCCCGCCTGAGTACTCCACAGGCCTGCGAGCCCGCACCGGGCTAAGTTTGACGCATGAGTCGTGCCCGGATCCTGATCGTCGGAGGCGGGTTCGTGGGCCTCTACACGGCATTGCGGTTGCAGCGGAAGCTGAAGCCGGGCGAGGCAGAGGTCACGATCGTGGACCCGCACTCGTACATGACCTATCACCCGTTCCTACCCGAGGCCGGTGCCGGCTCGATCCAGCCTCGGCACACCGTGGTGCCCCTGCGCCAGACGTTGCGCGACACCGAGATCGTGACTGCGTGGGTCACCGGGATCGACCACGAGCGACGGGTCGCGACGTTGGCGCCGCTAGCAGGGGAGTCGTACCCCTTGCACTACGACGTCCTGGTCGTCGCGCTCGGTTCGGTGCCGCGGACCCTGCCGATCCCGGGGCTGGCGGACTGGGCCATGAGCTTCAAGAACGTGGAGGAGGCCATCGCACTGCGCAACCGGGTCCTGGAGTGCCTCGACATCGCCGAGAACGCGAGCGATCCCGCCGTCCGGGAGCGCAACCTCACGTTCGTCTTCATCGGCGCCGGTTACGCGGGGGTCGAGGCGATGGCCGAGGCCGAGGACCTGGCGCGGTACGCCACGAGGTACCTGCACCACGTGGTCCCCGAAGACCTGCGGTTCGTCATGGTCGAGGCCAGCGACCGGATCCTGCCGGAGGTCGGTGCGGACATGGGCAGATGGACGCTGGAAGAGCTGCGCGGGCGCGGGATCGCGGTCCTGCTTAACACCCGGCTCGATTCCTGCGTCGACGGCTTCGTGAAGCTCTCCGACGGCAGCCGCATGCTCGCTGACACCGTCGTGTGGACGGCAGGGGTCAAGCCCAACCCGATGCTCGCGGCGACCGATCTGCCGTTGGACGAGAAAGGCCGGCTGCGCTGCCGGGCCGACATGGCTGTCGAGGGTGTGGCCGACGCCTGGGGTGCGGGTGACTGCGCGGCGGTGCCCGACCTGACCGTGCCGGGCCAGTTCTGCGGCCCGACGGCTCAGCATGCCGTACGGCAGGGCCGCCTGCTCGGGGACAACATCGTGGCGGTGCTGCGTGGGCAGGCGCCGCGGGACTACCGGCACAAGAACATGGGCTCGGTGGCGTCGCTGGGCCTCTACAAGGGGGTCGCGCAGATCATGGGAGTCAAGGTCAAGGGCTTCCCGGCATGGTTCATGCACCGCACGTATCACATGAGCAGAGTGCCTACGACCCGTCGCAAGGCTGAGGTCATCAGTGACTGGAGCCTGGCGTTCCTGTTCAAGCGCGACGTGACGAGCCTGTGGAGCATGCACGGACCGAACACTGCGGCGTACCACCAGGTCGACGCGCAGCGCGCAGCTGGTGCGGACGCACCGCAGCGACGCAGCACCGGCTGAACCCGCCCGCTGCGGTACTTTCAGCAGGCTGCTGATCGCCTTGCTGCCCCCGTAGCCCAACTGGCAGAGGCGCGCTGCTTAAACCAGCGTCAGTGCGGGTTCGACCCCCGCCGGGGGCACGTATCGTCACCGGGTGCTGACCCGCTCGAATGATGTTGCTACCGCTGCGGCGGGTTAGGTTGTACGCATCAGACGCTCCGAGTCGCGGGGCGCCCGGTGCAGGAGGACCTCAGATGCCCGCCATGCAGTCCCGCAACCCCGTGCTGCGCCATGCCACCGAGCAGGCCAAGTCTGACGCCGGAGCCGGTGAGGGCGCACTGGCGGCCGAGGGGCGCGCCGCTTACGACGCCGCGTCGCACGGCTCGCCCGCGAGCGCCGCGCCGGCTGCTCCGGGGAGCACCGGACCGAGCAACGCCAGCGCCGAGCAGTTGCAGGAGATGTACGACAAGTCCGGTCCCTACGCCGGCGCCGTACGCGGCGGCGAGGTCGCGATGACGTTGAACGACGTCATCGTCAAGACCGGGATCTGCTTCGTCTTCCTGCTGGCCGGGGCGTTCGTCGGCTGGCAGACGGCTTTCACCGCACCGTGGTTGTTCCTGGTCGCGATGCTCGTCGGCTTCGGCCTGGGTCTGGCCAACGCCTTCAAGAAGCGGGTCAGCCCGCCGCTGGTGCTGGCGTACGCGCTCGTCCAGGGTGTCTTCCTCGGCGCGATCTCGAACTGGTTCAACACCTCGTTCGCAGTTAACAAGGGCCTGCAGCAGAACCTGGCGCTGCAGGCGGTGATCGGCACGCTTGTCGCGTTCGGCGTCATGCTGGCGCTCTACACCAGCAAGATCATCAAGGTGAACGGGACCTTCACGAAGATGATGCTGGTGGCGATGGGGTCCTACCTCGTCATCGCCGTGATCTCGTTGGGGTCCGCGCTGTTCGGCTTCGGCGGTGGCTGGGGCTTCTACGGTGCCGGTCCGCTCGGTATCGTGCTGTGTCTGGTGGGGGTGGCACTGGCGTCCTTCAGCCTGTGCCTGGACTTCGAGTCGATCGCTCAGGCGGTCCGCTACGGCGTCCCCGAGCGGGAGTCCTGGCGGATGGCGTTCGGCCTGCTCGCCACCTTGATCTGGCTGTACCTGGAGATCCTGCGCCTGCTTGCCATCATCGCCAGCAACCGCTAGCGACGCTGGGCGGCGACCCCTTTGGCGGTGTGCTAACCGAGGTTGCGTTGGGCTCGGGCGAGGTCGGACTCGTGCACGATGGCGGTGGCGAAACCGTGAGAAATGCCGTGCTCGTCCTGCAGCCAGGTGACCTTCTCGTCGAACCGGGACAGCGCCGGCCCTTCCTGCAGGTCGCGCAGCCACTCCTTCAAGTCACGGCCGGTGGCGGCGGGGAGGCGTTCGACCAGCTGCTGATGGGTCTCTTCGGAGTGACGGAGCATGGATGCTTCTCCTTCGTACGGGGGGACCGTGCCCCACGGTATCCCGGCTCGTCCGAGCAGCGTCAGGGCTTCCAGGACTATTTCTGCGGCGGCTAGCGTGACCGGGTGAGCGATCCCCGCAAGGACGCGGCCGAGCAGACCGAGCGACTGGTCGATCGGCTGCGCCACCTAGCGCTGACGCGCCTGCAGGCGCCGTACCAGCCGGAAGCGACACGGGTCGAGGCGGCGCTGACGTTCACTCAGCGGCTGGCCGACGCCGCAGCGGCACTGGAGCAGCCGGTCGCACCGACCTGGCGTGACGTACCCACGGTGTCTGCTGCTGGCGCCGGCGACCTGCTGGCGATCTGTGCCCACGACGCGCTGGCTGGCGCAGCTGCGCTCGAGGACGGGGCAGCGGTCCCCCGACGTGGGGGCGGGTCGACGACGGTGGCGGACCTGCTCGGCGAGCTGGCCGCCGGGGCGTTGGAGCTGCGGCGCCGGTTGTGACCGGCCCGCACCGGTGTCAGTCGGTCAGTGGGACCAAGGTGCTGGCGGGGTCCCGCAGCCCGAGGGCGACCAGCACCTCCGGGAGCAGTGCCGCGGCGCAGGCGGCATAGCCGGTGGCCGAGGGATGGAAGCGGTCGGCGCTGAAGTAGTCCTCGGGGCTGTCCTGGAAGTACGAGCCCAGCAGGTCGGCCAGGCGCACCGGCCGGCCACCGGCTTCGGCCACGGCGACGGCCTGCGCCTGTGCCAGCTCACGGCTGGCGCGACGCATGTAGGCCCGCAGCGGCTGCGCGACGGGGCGGACGGTGCCCAGGTCCGGGCACGTACCGACCACCACCTCCGACCCGCTGGCCCGGAGCCGCTGGACCGACTCCACCAGCAGCCGCACCGACTTCTGCGGACGGTCCCGGTGTGTGACGTCGTTGGCGCCGATCAGCAGGACCGCGACGTGCGGGTGGATGTGCAGCGCCCGCGTGACCTGGTTGGCCAGGTCACGCGTGCGCGCACCGACCACGGCAGCGCTCGTGAGCATCACGGGGCGGTCCGCGACTTCGGCGACCCCGCGCGCGATGATCACGCCTGGCGTCTGCTCCGGGTCGTCGACGCCGAACCCGGCGGCCGAGGAGTCCCCCAGGACCACGAGGCGCAAGGAGGTGCCCTTGCCCACACCGCCGCCGGTGGCCGGCGGATAGCGGCCGTCGACGTACGGCGGTACGGTGCGACGCGGGCCGATCGCGCGGCGGGCCAGTGCCGCCTCCACGTACAGCACACCCAGCGCCGTCCCCGCGATCGCCGTACCGACGCCGAGCAGGCCACCGCCCCCCTTGGCAGCAGC
>JBDTDW010000032.1:0-12175 GCA_039922855.1 Candidatus Nanopelagicales bacterium
CCGACGGCGGGTGCAGTGCCCCTCGGACCTGCAGCACCGCCAGCGCCAAGGCGATCCCGAACGTGGCGCGCTGTGCGGTCACCAACGCGATCGCGCGCGCTGCCCGCGGGCGGCCCTGCAGGTGCCGTACGCCGTCGACCAGGCCCCGTGCCACCGATGCGAACGTCTCCCGCTGCCGGGAGGTGATGGCCGGTCCGAGCTGGTCACGGCCCAGCGTCAGCGCCAAGAGCCCGGCGGCGGCGTACGTCAGGACCGCTACCAACAAGACGGTGACCGACCCGCGGGCGGCGCCCCCGACCAGCTCCCGCACGGCGACCCCGGTCAGGCCGCCGAGCACCGCGGCAACCGTCCCCAGGGTGGGGCCGATCGCGTTGGCAGTCACCAGATACGGCTCCGGAACCACGTGCGGGGTCCCGGCCGAGAGCGCAGCTGTGACGAACCGGTTGATCCCCAGCGCGAAGAGAACGACTAGGGCCAGGGTCCAGCCGGTGCCCCCGCGTGCGACGACCACCGCTAGGAGCACCACGAGCACGGCGCGGACCCCGTTGGCATACAGCAGCACCTGACGACGCCGCCAGCGGTCCAGCAGCACGCCGGCGAACGGGCCGACGAGGGAGTACGGCAGCAGCAGCACGGTGAACGCGACCGCCACCTTCGTCGGCGTCGCGGCCCGCTCGGGGTTGAACAGCACGAACGTCGCGAGCGCGGCCTGCACCAGTCCGTCGCCGTACGAACCGACCAACCGGACGCTGACCAACCAGCGAAAGCCCCGGCTCGCCAGCACCTGCCGCAGGCCGACCCCGGGGGTGCGCTCCTGCCGGCGTGGGCCCACCCGGTGAGGCTACCCGCCTGTCCTGGCAGGTAGGTAGGGCGAAGGTGCACGCCACCGCCGTTGGTGGTAGGTCAGCGCTCGACCTCTCCGGTGGTTGTGGTCGTGGTCTCGGCCTCGCTCGCTGCGGCAGGTGCCTCGCGGGCTCGGCCCCTACCTGCGTTCGCTCAGCGCTCGACCTCTCCGGCGATGAACTTCTCGACCAGCTCCCGGCAGGTGCTGTCGTCGTACTGCTCCGGCGGGGACTTCATGAAGTACGAGGAGGCTGAGAGCAGCGGTCCGCCGATGCCGCGGTCCAGGGCGATCTTCGCGGCACGGATCGCGTCGATGATGATGCCGGCTGAGTTCGGGGAGTCCCAGACCTCGAGCTTGTATTCCAGGGACAGCGGTACGTCGCCGAAGTTGCGGCCCTCCAGGCGTACGAACGCCCACTTGCGGTCGTCGAGCCAAGCCACGTAGTCCGACGGCCCGATGTGCACGTTGCGCGCCGCGATCGGGTCGCGCAGCTGGGACGTGACCGACTGGGTCTTGCTGATCTTCTTGGACTCCAGCCGCTCCCGCTCGAGCATGTTCATGAAGTCCATGTTGCCGCCGACGTTGAGCTGGTAGGTGCGGTCGACGGTGACACCGCGGTCCTCGAACAGCTTGGCCAGCACCCGGTGCGTGATGGTCGCGCCGACCTGGCTCTTGATGTCGTCGCCGACGATGGGCACGCCCGCGTCGGTGAACTTCTGCGCCCACTCCGGCGTGCTGGCGATGAACACGGGCAGGGCGTTGACGTAGCCGACCTTGGCATCGATCGCGCACTGCGCGTAGAACTTCGCGGCCTGCTCCGACCCGACGGGCAGGTAGCCCACCACGACGTCGACCTCGGCGTCGCGCAGCGCGGCGACGACGTCGACCGGCTCCTCGTCCGACTCGGTGATCATCTCGCGGTAGTACTTGCCGAGTCCGTCGTACGTGTGGCCGCGCTGCACGGTCACGCCTGTGGGCGGGACGTCGCAGATCTTGATCGTGTTGTTCTCGCTCGCACCGATCGCGTCGGCGAGGTCGAGGCCGACCTTCTTGCCGTCCACGTCGAACGCGGCCACGACCTTCACGTCGCCGACGTGGTAGTCGCCGAACTTGACGTGCATGAGTCCCGGCACCTTGGAGTCGGCGTCGGCGTTCTTGTAGTACTCAAGGCCCTGGACCAGCGAGGCGGCGCAGTTGCCGACCCCGACGATCGCTACTCGTACCGAACCCATGGGATTCCTCTCTTCGTCACCCGCGGGCGGACGGGCGGTGCCCGGACCCGGTCGTCTGGACAACCGGTGGCGACGACGTCGCCCCGGAGCTTGTGTTCTCACGTGCCGGCGCGCTGTCCCCGGCCACGGGTGGAGTCGCGCCGCCCGCACTGAGGCGCTGCTCGTGCTCGATCAGGTCGCCGAGCCAACGCACCTCGCGCTCGACGCTCTCGAGCCCGTGCTGCTGCAGCTCGAGGGTGTAGCCGTCGAGGCGGTCGCGGGTGCGCCCGAGCGCGGCGCGCAGCGTTGCCACGCGCTCCTCGAGCCGGGAGCGCCGGCCCTCCAGGATCCGCAGCCGTACCTCGCCGGCGGTGCGGGCGAAGAACGCGAAGTGAACTCCGAACCGCTCGTCCTCCCAGGCCTCCGGGCCGGCGGCGCCGACGAGCTCGGCGAAGTGCTCCTTGCCGTCGGCGGTGAGCATGTACGCGATCCGGGCCCGACGCCCTGTCAGCGCCGAGGCGCCCAGGCTGGTCGAGGCGGCCGCATCCTCCACGATCAGCCCGCGGGCGACCATGTCCTTCAGGCAGGGGTAGAGCGACCCGTAGCTGATCGCGTGGAACGGGCCGAGGACCGCCCCGAGCCGCTTGCGCAGCTCGTAGCCGTGCAGGGGGGCTTCGTGCAGCAGGCCCAGGACCGCGAATTCCAGGACGCCGCTGCGCTTGCCGGCGCGTGGTGACATGGGGTGCACTCACCTCCCGCTCTGCTGCTCGTAGACGGATCATACATCGGGCCGATGTATCGAACCGATATAACGCCGCAGCATAGGGCACGTGAAATCACCAGGCAAACCGCACCCGTACCCTTGTCTCATGGCTATCCCCCGCGGCGGTTCCGGGCGGGCCGTACGCGCCACCCGGATCCGGGGCGAGCGCCCGGCCGAGCCCTCCCGCCCGCCTTCGGTCCCGGTAGGCGAGCCGGTGTCCGAGCCCACCCGCCCGCGGGCACTTGTCGACTACGCGCTGGCCCGGCGCGCGCTGCTCGAGCGCGTCGGCTCGGCCAGCCTGCTCTCCCGGGACTTGGAACAGGTCTGCGACGCCGACCCGTACCTGCTGCGGGCGGCCCGGCACCACGGTGAGCAGACCGAGCGGCGGTGCCCGATCTGCCGCAAGGTCGAGCTCGTGCACGTCACGTACGTGTTCGGTGACGAGCTGGGCCCGTACTCCGGGCGGGTGAAGCCGTCCGCGGAGCTGCCGGGGATGGCGCGAGAGCACGGCGAGTTCCGCGTCTACGTCGTCGAGGTGTGCACCGGGTGCGGCTGGAACCACCTGCACCTGTCGTACGCCCTGGGTGACGGCGTTCCGCGCCGCCCGCCTCGGCGGCCGCCGGACCTGCTCGACTGAGCGCCACACTCACCGCGATTTCACACCTGGCGAGGAAACCTGCAACGGTGGTCCGCCGTCGTAATGGACGACTCCACCCCTACCAGAACAGGCAACGATGCCCATCGACTACCCACGGGCCGGCCGGACCGGCCCGTGCAAGCTGGTGCCCTCATGGCGCCAGACGCTCTCCTTGGTGCTCGTGGGGACCGCGTTGCTGGTCGGGGCTTTCTTCATCCTGCTGGCTCGTACGACCATCCCTGCGCCGAACGAGATCGCCAGCGCCCAGACCTCGATCGTGTACTGGAACGACGGCAAGACGGTGCTCGGGACATTCGGCAACGCGAACCGGATCAGCATCCCGCTGTCGCAGGTCCCGCTGGTGACCCAGCACGCGGTCCTGGCCGCAGAGGACCGGGAGTTCTACAGCGAGGGTGGATTCTCACCGCAAGGTGTGATCCGCGCCGCCTTGAACAACGTGCGCGGCGGCAGCACCCAGGGCGCCTCGACGATCACCCAGCAGTACGCCAAGAACGCGTTCCTCACCGCGCAGCGGACCTGGTCCCGCAAGATCGAGGAGCTGTTGATCGCCGAGAAGCTCCAGACCCAGGTGTCCAAGGACCAGATCCTGGAGGATTACCTCAACACCATCTACTTCGGTCGTGGTGCGTACGGCATCCAGACCGCGTCGCAGGCGTACTTCGGGATTCCCGCGTCCCGGCTCGACCTGGCTCAGTCCGCGGCACTCGCAGCGATCATCCGGTCCCCGGCGGGCTATGCCCCGGAGCGGCACCTGACAAAGCTCGAGGCGCGGTGGAACTACGTGATTGCGGGCATGGTCACGAAGGGTTGGATCACCCAGGCCCAGAGCAACACCACGAAGTTCCCGAAGTTCCGCAAGGCGAGCAGCGCCGGCCAGCTCTCCGGGACCAACGGGTACCTGCTCGCGGCCGTACGCGCCGAGCTCTCGACGCGCGGGATCAGCGACGATCTCATCGCGCAGGGCGGGCTGCGGATCGTGTCCACGTTCAACAAGGCGGACCAGGCCGCGGCGGTCAAGGCGGTACAGGACGAGGTCCCGACGACGGGGGCACAGGGGCTTCGGGTGGGACTGGCCGCCGTCACTCCGGGGACCGGTGCGGTCGTGGCGATGTACGGCGGCGCCGACTATGCCGTCAACCAGGTCAACAACGCCACCCAGGCCATCGGGCAGGCCGGATCGACGTTCAAGGCGTTCACGCTGGCGGCCGCCACCGAGCAGGGCGTCTCGCTCGACTCGAGGTGGAACGGTGACAACGGCGTGACCATCGACGGGTATCGCGTGGTCAACGACGGGGACGCGTCCTGGGGCAACATCAGCCTGCTGACAGCGACGGAGCAGTCCGTGAACTCGGTGTTCGTGGCGGTGTCGAACCAGATCGGTTACCAGAGCGTGGTGAATGCCGCCGAGCGGGCCGGTATCCCGGCGAACACGCCCGCCCTGTCGCCGGTGCGATCCGTCTCGCTCGGTGTCGCCTCCCCGCACGTGATCGACATGGCTGGGGCATACGCGACGTTCGCGAACGGCGGTGGAGCGGTGACCCCCACTGTGCTGCAACAGGTCCGGGGCGCGAACGACGGGCTGCTGCTGCAGCTCTCGCCGACAGTCCGTCAGGAGTTCACGCCCGATGTGTCCAGCACCGTCAGCTACGCGCTGCAGAACGTCATCACCAACGGCACCGGCAGTCGGGCCCAGGCCTTGGGCCGGCCCGCGGCGGGCAAGACCGGCACCACGAACGGGAACCTCTCGGCCTGGTTCATCGGCTACACCCCGCAGCTGTCCACTGCCGTGATGTTCGTACGCGACGGCAAGGACGGGAACCCGGTCTCGCTGCGCGGGCTCGGTGGTGGTGGCAACCTGACGGGTGGGAACTACCCGACCCGGGTGTGGACTGCGTTCATGAAGGCAGCCCTGCAGGGCCAGCCGGTACTCCCCTTCCCGACACCGGTGGCGATCACCCCGAGCGCGTCGCCCACACCGTCGCCGGTGATCACCCCCAGTCCCTCAGCCACCACCGTGACGCCGAGCCCGTCCGCCTCTGCGAGCGCCCCGCCGACGCCGACACCGACCCCGTCCCCGAGCCAGCCCCCGCCGCCTGTCCCGTCCCCGAGTGCGTCACCGAAGGACGCGGCCCCGGCCGGACCGGGTCCCTGACCGCTGCGATCCGGGTCCGCGGGCATGAGGAAGGATGGCCCGGTGCCGACGGCGTCCACCAGCGTGACTGCTGCCTCCGGCGACACCGAAGACATCGTCCTGCCGACCCACGACGACCCCTTGGTCGCAGCCTCCAGCGAGGTGGTGGGCGCAACCGCCGGAGCGCGAGTGCTCGCCGCCCGGGGCTGGTGGACTCCCGTGCGCGTATTGCTGCTGCTGGCCATGGCGTGCTTCACCATCGGATACGTCAGCAAGGCGCCCTGCCACGGGTCCGACGGGTTCGACTCCGGGCCGCAGTACACCCAGGTCTGCTACTCCGACATGGCGTATCTGTACCAGCTGCGCGGGTTCGCCGACGGCTACCTGCCGTACGTCCAGACCGACCCGAACGCCCAGACGCTGGAGTACCCCGTGCTCACCGGGGCCTTCATGCAGGTCGCGTCCTGGCTGACCGGCACCGACGGCTCGGTGTCGTTGCGGGCGCTGCGGTTCTACGACTGGAACGTGATCCTGCTCGGCGGCGCGTTGCTGGTGGCGGTGGCGTGCACCGCGATGACGGTAAGACGACGACCCTGGGACGCGGCGCTGCTGGCACTGGCCCCCTCGGTCGCCCTCACCTCGATCATCAACTGGGACCTGCTGGCGGTGGCGCTGACCGCCGGCTTCATGCTGGCGTGGGCGCGCCGCCGGCCGGTGCTGGCCGGGGTGCTGCTGGGGTTGGCGATCTCCGCGAAGTTCTATCCGGTGCTGCTGCTCGGGCCGCTGCTGCTGGTGTGCTGGCGCTCGCGTCGCTGGCCCGAGCTGTGGCGCTGCGTGGCCGCGACGGCGGTGTCGTGGCTGGTCGTCAACGTGCCGGTCCTGCTGGTGAACCCGTCGGGTTGGCTCTACTTCTACCGGTTCTCCGCCGACCGTGGTGAGGACTGGGGGTCGATCTGGTACGCGCTCACCACCTGGGGTCGGGGGGTCCCGGCGCCGTGGTTGAACGACGTCGCGCTGGTCCTGTTGCTGCTGTGCTGCGCGGTCATCGCGGTCCTGGCCTTCTGGGCACCGACGGTGCCGCGACTGGCGCAGCTCTCGTTCCTGGTCATCGCTGCGTTCTGTCTGACCAACAAGGTGTATTCACCGCAGTACGTGCTCTGGCTGGTCCCGTTCGCGGCCCTGGCCCGGCCGCGGTGGCGTGACTTCCTGGTCTGGCAAGCCGGAGAGGTCGTGTACTTCGTCGCGATCTGGTGGTTCCTGCAGGGTTATGGCAACGACAACAAGGCCCTGCCGCAGAGCTGGTACACGGCCGCCATCGCGATTCACGTGGCCTGCACGCTCTACCTCTGCACGATGATTGCCCGCGACATCCTGCGCCCCGAGCGCGACCCCGTACCCCCCGACGTCGGTGCCATCGATGAGGATGGCGTCGGCGGCCCGGGCTCGCGGCACTCGCTGACCGGCGCCGTGACCGTGCCTTGACCCGGGTCGACCCGAACGCAGATGTCGGAGGGCTCTGCCACCCTTGAGCCACCCGATCAGCCGCCGCACCTTGGGAGAAGCCGTGGACCCGAAGGAGACGTTCATCCGTGCCGACCGCAGGCTCGACGAGGTCATCGCCTCGATCCGGGACGAGCAGTGGGCCATGACGGTGCCGAGCGACTTCGCGATGCGCGCGGTCGACCGCTCCCCGACGCTGCGCGAGGTAGTGGCCTACCACGCGTACGACGACGACTGGGTCCCGGACATGCTCGCCGGGCGCACGATGGCGCAGGTCGGTGAGAAGACCTACCCGGCCGACGGGCTCGGCGACGACCCGAAGGCGGCGTTCGCGGCCATCGTGGACAAGGCGTGCGCCGCGGCAGCGGCACTGAACGACCTCGATCGCACGGTGCATTGCTCCTTCGGGGATTTCTCGGCCCGCGACTACCTGCTGCAGGCCAACTACTTCCGCGGCCTGCGGTCCTGGGACATTGCTCGCGTGATCGGTGTTGACCCGACGATCCCGGACGACCTCGCGGCCAGCCTGTTCGAACAGCTCGGCCCGCACGCCGAGCAGTATCGCGCGATCGGGGTGTTCCCGCCCGAGGTCGCTGTTCCTTCCGACGCCAGTGCGCAGGACCGCCTGCTCGGGATGACCGGCCGGAACCCAGGCTGATGGGATGAAGGTGCCCAGCGATGCGTCAGACGCACCGCTGGTTCCCCAAAGGCCTGCGGAAAGCGCCGCACCCGGTGCGGGCGCAAGCTCAGTCCAGGCCGACGACGCGGTCGAAGCTCGCGGTGGTCAGCCGGACGTCGCAGTCCACCTCGTCGCCGACCGCGGGGATGGGCACACCCGCGGCGACGTGCACCAGCGAGACCTGCATGTGCGGGGGTTCGGAGAACCAGCGCTGTCGGCCGCCGATGGTGAACGGTGACAGTGCCAAGCCACCGGCCTCCAGTACGCCGCTTCCGGCGGCCACGACACGCTGGCGGACCGAGCTGACGGCGCTGGGCGCCTCCAGAGCGACGCCGTGCGCGGTGCCTCCGCCGACGACCAGCAGGACACCGTCACGAACCGCACGGCGTTGCCGGTAGCCGCTGCGCTGGCCGCGACGCACCGCGTGGACCGCCAGCACGGTGCCGCGGGCCACCATCGCCGACCGGGCACCGAGCCAGAGTCGGGTCCCGATCCGGACCCTCAGCGAGGTGTCCGGCAGGGCGGCGCGTACGACCCGCAGCTCGCCGTCGTCGAGGTGGGAAACCCACAAGGTGGGGGCCGCGGAGATTCCTGCAGCCGCAATAGCCCCGGCGGCGGACGTGGGTTCGGCAATCTCGCCGAGCGGCAGGTCCGCGAGCAGCTGCGCCCAGGGGTACGCCCAGGCCAGCACCTCCTGTACCCGGCGGGAGGCACCCTCGGGCGGTGCAGGGCCAACAGCCGCGTCGTGCCAGGGGGCCCCAGGGTCCTCGCCGTGAACAGTGCCCGGTTGTGTGAGGGGCAGGTGCAGCGCCAGACCCTCAAGCCGCAACGCCCCGCCGGTCAGCCCGGCCCGCACCTCGCTGTCAGCCAACAGGGCCGTCAGCTCGGCCGGCCCGAGGCCGAACCGACGCATCGAGGTCAGCCCCTCCAGCACCACGCGGGCCGGTGCCGCCGCGGTCGCCCCGGTCAGCACAGTCCGCAACGCCGCGGCGCTCGAGACGGTGCGCACGACGCGGCCGGCGTAGCCGGCACCTGCCAGCGCGGACCACTCCTCGGCTGCGCACAGGTCCGCCGGCTCGTACGGGCCCAGCACCAGCAGGTCGCCGGCAAAGTGCCCGGCCACCCCGGCGAGCTCGCCCACGGTGCCCACCGCCAGGGTGGTGACGCCGAGCCGGGTCGCCTCCCGCGCCAACCGGGCGTTGCCCAGCCCGTACCCGTTGCCCTTGGCGACCGGGACGAGGTCGCCGAGCCCGGGCGCAACGGCGGAACGTACTGCCTCACGCACCGACTCCGTGTGCGCCCGCCAGCGGCCGGCATCGACATGCAGCGTAAAGCTCATGGGGCGACCCTAGTTTCCAGACCAAAGGGCGCGTGCAGTGCGGCTCTTCAGGTTGATCCGTGCCTAGGAAGCCGGTTCGCCGCCTGCGTGCGGGAACGCACCGGCAGGCACTTCAGGAGCCGACCCGCCGAGATTGCTGGACCCCACGAGCAGGCCGTAGGCGTCCGCTGGAACTCTCCATCAAGCACTTCGCGTGCAGTCTCAGGGGCACGCTGTCGGCGCACCGCATGCACCCTCAGTGGCAGGTGTACGAGGGGCGGCTTTCCAGCCGCTGTCAGGCGTGCGCCGTTCCCACGTCGTCGAAGGCCATGGCGCGCTAGAGAGCAGCGGCCCGGAAATGCTCGGGGATCTCGACAGGTCCACCGAGACTGCCCGCGTTGATGCCGACCTGGGCCGCCTCCTCGACGATGCCGCCGACCATGATGGCCAGCTCGGGGGTTCGGTGGAAGACCAGGACGCCGTGGTTGGACAGCAGCACAGCGGGCACGTTCGGGAGGACCGAGCCGCGGATACTGGCGACCGCTTCCTTGGACCCACGAGGTCCGTAGCCCGCCACCGGCACCCCAGTGGGGAGGCCGAACATCGCCAACGCCTCGACCCAACAACCGATCGGGCGCTGTGCGACGGCGTAGGCGGTGGCGTAAGGAGAATGGGTGTGCAGCACGCACCCCACGTCGGGGCGGTCCGCCTACTGTGCCGCTCTGCCCGCAGGTTAGGTCGCTCCCTTTGACGAGGGGTTACTTCCATCGAGTGAGGATCTCTTCGCGGTTGAACGCCGCCCGTGCCGCAAAGAACAGCGCGATTGCCACCACGAGCAGCAGAGCGGCCAACCCCAACATCGACCCGGAGTCGAGGCTGATGGCACCGACCTCGGACGCCACATAGAGGGCCGCGAACGGGATCACGATGAGGCCCGCCACCTGCTGAGCGGACCGCACATCATTTGCTCGCGCCGAGACCAGCACACTGACCTCTGCGCTGACCACGGCCACCAGGGGGATCAGTAACAGCATCACCACGAGCGCCGTCGTGTTGGGGAAGAACCACAGGCCGAGAGTGCCGTGCGCCTGGATGTCGGCGATCGTCATGAACACCGTCACGCCGATCCAGGTGGCCACCACTGACGGGACCACGGCGGTGAGCGCCTTGCCGAGCAGCACGTCGACGTCGGACGTGGGAGTGGCGAGCAGCGGTTCAAGGCTGCGCTCCATCTTCTCACCGACCAACGAATACGCGGCAATGGCTGTGGGAAGGATGGCTGCCCCGACCACGAAGAAGAACTGGAACGAGGTCAGGAGCGCAGGAAGTACGTCGGCGGGTACGCCCCCGGTCTTGCGCCCCGCGAACACAAGGACCAACGGGAAGCCAAGCCCTCCCAGGACAGGGAACAGGACCAGCGCGGCCACGATGCTGCGGTGACGCATCGTCACGAACAAGTCCTTGCCTGCGATGGTCAGCACGTCGGCGACGGTCATGTCAGGTCTCCCAGAATCGACAGGTACGCGTCCTCGAGCGATTCCTCGACCGCAAAGACTCCGGTAACTCGGGCACCCCCCGACACGAGCGCAGCCACCACGTCGGCCGACGTGACCCCTCGCGATGGCAGGGTCGCCTCGATCCGGTTGGCCGTCACGACCACGGCATCGACGCCCAGGTCACGCAGCACTGCGAGATCGGGATCGCGGACCGTTTCGAGTTCGATCACGGTCCGGGACTTCGTCAGTGCCGTCCTCAGTTCGTGAGGCGTCCCCACCCGCAGCAGTCGGGTGCGCAGGATCCCCACCCTGTCGCACACCCGCTCAGCCTCCTCCAGCCGGTGAGTGTTGACCACGATGGTGCGACCCTGCACCTTCAGTTCCAGCAGCACGTCGCGGACGACACCGGCCGCTTCCGGGTCGAGATTCGCGGTGGGCTCGTCGAGCAGGACGATCTGCGGGTCGTGCACCAGGGCCCGCGCCAGGGCTAACCGCTGCTTGAGACCCTTGGACAACGTCGAAGCGGGATCATCGCGTCGCTCCCACAACCCCAAACGGGTCAGTAGCACCTCGGCCCTGTCGTTTCGGGCCGACTTGCTCATGCCATACAGGCGACCGAAGAAATCCAGTGTCCGGACCGCTGACAGGTCCCCATAGAGCCCTGCTTCCTCGGGCAGTACCCCGACCAGTCTGCGCACCTCACGGGCCTGTGCACGATCGGTCACATCCAGTCCGGCGACGCTTGCCCTACCCGATGACACTCCGATCAGGCCCGCCAGCATCCGCACCGTCGTCGTCTTACCGGCGCCGTTCGGCCCCAGCAGACCAAAGATCTCCCCGTCCGCGATCGACAGGCTCAGGTCCTCCACAGCCAACACGGAACCGAAACGGCGAGTCAGCCCGTCAGTCAGGATCACCTCAGCCCCAATCAGCCAAAGCGGGCGGACTACCAAGCCCCAGCGACATGCTCATTGCCCATCACCGTGCGACACCCACCACTCGTCGCCCACACGCAAGCAGCCAGAAATGTCACATCGATCATGCTCTGCTTCGGCCCATTTTGTCCCACAAGACCCGCGCCGAATGCCGGATCTTGACTCATCCGGGCGAGCGCGAGGCACATAGGCTCAGTTTGAACGACCAGGCGGTGCCGAACTGCTCAGGGCTGACGGTGTACTCGGCCCACTCATGCGGACCGAGCAGCTCGTCACTGAGGAGACCGTGCTAGTAGCGCTCACCACGAGCGGGGCATCTACCATTACGGAGGAGAGATTCATGCCCATATGGCCCGCCGTCCATGCCGAGCGCGCCGCACTCGTCGACGACCTCGAGCAGTTGGACCCAGGGCAGTGGTCGCAACAGTCATTGTGTGGTCGATGGACCGTCGAGGATGTCGTCGCCCACCTGACGGCGGCCGCCAGCCTCGGTCGGCTGCGCTGGATCGTCAGCATGGTTGGTGCCCGCTTCGACGCTGACCTGCACAACAAGCGGCGCTTGGCCGAGCACCGGGGATCGAGCTCAGAGGAGACACTGCAGCGATTCCGAAAGATCGTCACGAGCACCACCGCACCGTCC
>JBDTDW010000033.1:0-8152 GCA_039922855.1 Candidatus Nanopelagicales bacterium
ACCTGTCACCGGCAACAACAGCCGCAGCAGCATCAGGTGCCAGAGGAATATTCCGTAGGAGATGCGGCCCAGGTATCGCATGACCGGGTGGCTGATGAACCGGTGCCACGCACCGGAGCTATCCACGGCGAGCATGGCTGGAGCAAGGAATGCGGTGGCGGCCACTGAGTAGAGAAAGTGCCTGACCAGCGCACTCCACGGTGTCAAGGCGTCGAACCCGTAGCCGCCGCCGACTGGCGTGCAGACGATGACGAACGCGGCCGTGGCCAGTGCCAGGCAAGTCCAGGTGTCGCGGCCAAACGACGCCGCGACGGTCAGGCGACGGACGAGAGCTGACGCAGCGCCGGGCGCATCCGTAGAGATCGACAGCCGGGAGCTGATGACGGCCAACGTCATTCCGGCCGCGAACCAGTCCAGATATCCAGGCAGCCAGTAGCCGGAAGTCTTCACCTGGGCAAGTGGCCCGACGACGTGGACGAGCTGATATCCCACGCCGACCACCGCCAAGGCACCGATGACCAGTAGCTGGTGACGCGCACTGCGGTCAGCGTCCCCACGATGTCGGCGGGTGGCCAACCACGCGATGACTGGCAGCGCGATGTAGAAGGAAACCTCGGTCGCCAGGCTCCAGGTCTGAGTCAGTCCCTCGACCGGCCCGTCACTCGCGTAGATCTGCAGCAGACCTAGGTGGGCCCACCAGGTGTGGAAGGACACCGGCCTGATCTCGGGCAGCACCAGCAGCGTCACCACGATGACTGCCCAGTACGCCGGAAGGATCCGCGTTGCCCGGCGCCAGGCATATCGACGATTGCCTGGCGCCGAGCGGCCGGTCATGGCAGCTACCGACCATGGTCGGTAGAGCAGGAACCCCGACAGCACGAAGAAGACCGTCACCCCGATGTCCAGGCGGGACATCATCGCGCCCAGCGGGGCGTACGCGAAGACACCGGTCGTGAATGAGACGTGAGTGGTGAGCACGAAAAGAGCCGCCAGTGCCCGGTAGCCGTCCAGGCCCCGGACGTGAACCCCACCCGATCGTTCCAATCGTGGCCGGTCAGCGGTCGCAGCTGTTACCTCCGGCAGGTCGTCCAACCGCTGCGTGAAGCCCGCCTCCAACCCCTGCGCGGTTTCGGTGCGTATTGTGGGCGCCACGGTCGGTGACGGCACCTCGCCCATCCGGCCGCCTCCTGTCTACTGATCGGTAACGAGTTCGTCTCGGTAGGTTACCCGCCAGTCACTTGTCAAGTAACCTCCGTCACATCGGCGGGTGGACCGACGGGTTCGGGCGAGCATCGGAGTCTGGCGTGCGGCGCGCAGTCGGGATCGTGTTGGTGGCGTTGGGCGTAGCCTTGCTCGGGTCGGCAGGATTGTTCAAGTTCTATGCGGTGCCGCACTTGTCGGTAGCTCCGCTCGACCTGGACCCCAGCAAGTCCTCCGACAACAGCGGCGTCGCAACGACCTATTTCAACGCGGCAACGCTGTCCGAGCAGTCCAACGTGGCAGTCTTCTCCAACCGCTTCACCAAGGCCGATCTGGCGCTGACAGTGAAGGCTGGGGGCAACAACGCCACCTATGTCACGTTCACCAGCGTCATCGGATCTGACGGCAAGCCTCTGGCGGCAGTGACCCCGCCGTCCACGTACACCTTCGACCGGACCACCAGCGTGCTGCAGGCGCAGGGTTCCAACCTCAACGGCCAACCGTTGACCGCCGCGCAGGTAGCGAACGACACGATCATGCCGCTGAAGTTCCCTTTCTGGGTGAAGCAGCAGACATACAACTACTTCGACGAGACGCTCGGCCACGCGATGCAGATGAAATTCGTGGATCAGGAGGATCTGCAGGGTCTGACCGTCTACAAGTTCCACGGCGTCGTTCCCCCTACCCAGGTTGCCATCGTGACCGACGCGAAAGGCCTCATCAAGGGCGCGCCGGACTACGCACCACCGCTGTTCTACTCCGTCGAACGAACCCTCTGGGTCGACCCAGTCACAGGCCAGATCGTGAACGGCGTCGACGTCCAGAAGCAGACTCTGCGCGGACCTGATGGGACCGACGCGATCATCGCGTTCGAAGGCAGCATCGGCTACACGCCTGCCAACGTCTCCAGCAGCGTCGCGCAGGCCAAGACGAACGCGGCGCAGCTGACGATGCTCAACAGCACCCTGCCCCTCGTGTTCACCATCGTGGGTGTAATAGCAGTCGCGGGTGGCGTCTGGCTGATCGTGCTGGCCTATCGTCGTCGTTCTCAGCCTGTGCTCGTCCAGGGCAGCCACCTCACCGACATAGACAGCTCGTCGACCTAGCAGGTGGGCCGCGTCGTCACCAACGGCACACCAAGATCGCGGTTCCGGGGATGATCGTGCATCGCACCGCCGACCAGCTTCCCCACACCTGTTCCTGCCCCGGCGTGCATTCCAGTTCCACCAGATCGGTCAGCGTGAACCCCGCAGCGGTGATCAACCGGACGAGGTCGACGAAAATGCGGTGGTGCTCGACAGGCGACGGCTGACCGTGCTCGTCCCGCGCGCCGTACGGCGCCGACGTCGATGTCGGTGCCCAACATGTGTTGCTCCGAAGCGGCGCATGGCACAATGCGACCTCTCAATCGAGCGCGCGGCGCGCCCACACGCCAGCCACATGTCCCTTGGCAACTGCCGCGTCGCGGTGATTGTCAAGCCATCCGCGTGCATTCCTGAGCGGCCCGCAGGCGCCGGACGGGAACGGGGCAGCGACTCAACGTGCCTCTGGCACGCGCCGAGCCCGTCGCATGACCTGTAGCTTCGCTGGTGGGTGTTGAGGGAGGGCCTGTCGGAACTTTGTGCACGCGTCTCGGCTTGACCTCCACGGCTTTGGGTCGTAGGAGGGAGACGATCACGTGATGGTGAACAGAGACATCGTGCCGCCGCAGTCAGGCTGGCCCAACATCGGTGAGGACCCCGGGGCGATCGACGTCGGCTACGCCGTCGGGAACTGGAATGGGGACGCCCGGACTTAGCCACCACTCGCACCGTGATCCACCGAGGGTCCACCCAGCGTTACCGGGTGCACGTCGGGTCGGCCGGCGGTTTCCTGCATGGATTGGTGTGGAACCTGGCGCGGCTGAACAGGGCGAGGTGTGCGCTCGTGCTCAGAGGCGTCGGTGTAGGCGGTCGCGCCAGGGGCGTCCATCCGGGTCGTACAGCGCCCGGTACAACGGCAGAGCCCACGTGCGCTGCGCCGCGCTGACCCGCTCCGGTTGATGTCGCCGGATCCGGCCGGGTGGTCTGGGCTCACTACTCCCGCTGTCGTACCAGGCCTGCAGGGCGTCGGCCTGCCGGGCGAATGCGGCGAACCCCTCCGCTGGCTCCAGCAGATCGTCCAGGTCCTCGGGCCCGCGGTCGAGGTGCTCGGCCCAAAGCTGCAGGCGCAGGTCGCGGGCGAACACCCGTGCACCGTCGCCCGTGCCGGCCACGTCGTGCGGCTCGCGATGGTCCCGTTCCTCGTCCAGGACAGCGATGGAGAGTTCGCTGTCGTGCGTCCACGACCGCCGGTTGAGGTTGTCCGATCCGACCATCGCCCACACGTCGTCGACGACCACGACCTTGGCGTGCACGTACACCGGAGTACCCGCGTGGTTTTCGACGTCGTATACCGCGAAACGCTCACCCCCGCCGGCGGCGATGATCCGCATCGCGTCCTGACGGCCAAGCAGACCGGGTATGCGGGTCACCGTTCCGTCACTGTCCGGGTAGCGCGGCACGACAACGACCACGAACAGACCTGAGTTGCGTGCCATCGCATCTGCGAGCAGTCGGGCGGCTGGCTTTGACCACAGGTACTGGTCCTCCAGATAGATCAGGGAGCGAGCTCGCGCGAACGCCTTGCGGTAGGCGTGGGCGATGCTGCGCTCGCCGTGTGGCGCGAACGGGTACCGTCGGAGTCTCGCCGGGTAGGTGCGCAGAACCTGGACTGCGTGCGTGCCCGGTCGGTTGGTCTCGTCGTCGGGCGCCGGTTCCGGCAGTGGGCGGCCAGTCATCGCGCCGATGTGGTAGGCGCGGTCGTAGAGCTGGCGCAGCGGGCTGGACAGGTCAAGGATGCTGCTGCCGTACCAGCGCTCACGGAAGGTGTGTTCGAGGTCGTGCACGGCCGGGCCATGTAGCTCCGCCTGGATGTCGTGCCACGGGGGACGTGGCCCGTATGCGTCGGGGAACTCCATCACCTGCGGATCTCCGGCGTGCTCGGAGTCGTCATTGCGGCTGTACCCGAGGTCGATTCCCCCCACGAACGCGACATCACGATCCGGGTCGCCCCGGTGGCGGATTACGACCAGCTTCTGGTGGTGGCTTCCGGCGCGCCGCGTGCGAGCGTCGAGCAGGACCTGGCCGCCGTCCTCACCAATCGTTCGGACGAACTCCGCGTTCGCCTCCTCGGACTGGTGCAGGGCCTTCGGGTGCGAGCGCCACAGCAGCCCGAACACCGCCACACCCCGAGAAGCTGCCCTCCCCAGAACGGATCCGATCTCGGTCCCCGCGCCGTCGAGTCGCTCCTGGAGGTCGCCGCGGAAGTCCAGAAAGTAGACCTCGTCGCCGGGCTGAGTCGACTCCAACTCCATGCACAGGCGCGTGAAGTAGTTGTGGCCGTCGATCAGCCGGTCGACTTGGTTGCCGGTGCTGAACGCGCGCAGGTCCGTGGCGGGATTGCTGCGGTCTCCATCTGCGAGGAACCAGGCGGCGATGACGGGGTCGTGCACAGGCGGGGCATCCGCATCCTGTTCGAGCGGATCATCGTCGGGAGCACCGTCGGGCCGCACAGCAACACCCTCCATGTCGAGTCAGGGACGCATACCGTCCGGGGCGCCCGGGTTGAGCGTGAACTCCAGCCGCTTGCGTGCCGGCAGCGCAATCGTGACAGGCGCGTGAGACGGCGACCCGAGCAGGGCAGCACCGACTCCCTTGGGACTCAGGTGACCCCCGCGTGCCACTTCATCCACTCGGACACTGGCCGGGACTTCTCCGCCGATGGGCCACTACCGGGCGCACGACTACCGGGCCCTTGGCCTCAGGTCCGGAAGAGGGGAACGCCGTGCTTGATGAGGTCGGCTCTTGGTACTCGGGAGCGGAGGCGCATCGTTGGATGGCTGCCTTTCGCGGGAACCTCAGGGCCACGCGCCGGCTTCGGGTGCAGCGAACGGCGGCGCGTTCTCCCGTTTGGTCTACAAAGGGGCAGGCCCGTGGGACACTAAACGCCTGGGGTTTCATGGCCAGCGTTGCCCTGGGACGGAAGCCTCGATCGACAGCGGGCGCACGTGCTTGCTGCCCGCTAGTCGCTAAGAGGGGATGACGTGGACAACTCATGTCTCACCCCCCGGGGAGTTTCCGGCTTGCCACAGCCGCTCGATCAGTGTGACTGGTCCCGGACGTCACTGGGGGATCCGAGCTTCTGGTCTGCGACCGTCTGGGCAGCCCTTGGTTTGTGCATTCCATCGCGCATACCGATGCTGCTGCTCCTGGGTCCAGATCTGATCCAAATCCACAACGGTCCGGCAAGTGAGGCTTTTGGCGATCAACATCCGCACGCACTGGGTCGACCCGCCCGGGAGACGCTAGCCCCGATTTGGGACATCATCGGCCCACTGTTGAGCGCCGCGCTGCTGGACGGCTCCGCCGCTCTTGCGGAGCGTCAACTGTTGACCATGAAACGCCGAAGTTTTGATGAAGAGACTTTCTGGACCTTCTGGTTCAACCCCCTGATCAATCCCACTGGCGTGGTGGAAGGGGTCCTCGTCCTGATGCAGAATGTTACTGACGACGTGCTGCATGAACGACGGTTGCGCAAACTCCGCAAGCTCGGTGTGCTGTCCGCGAACGACTGTCGGGACGCGCACTCTGCCGCTGGTCAGGCCCTTCAGATCCTCGCAGGCAACCGAGCCGACCTGCCGCTCTGTGTCGTTGTCCTGGCCGTCCCGAACGATGACTCGGACGATCCGCCTCTCGCCGTCATCGAGGATCCGGGTCCTCACCAGGCCACATGCCTGCCCTCGCGGTGGTCGGACCTGACCCAGGCGGTCATCGCGACCGCCGACCCTCTGTTGCTGGATGCGACCGATTGGAATCCGTTGCCGGGAGAGGGCCGGCCTGGACGAGGCCCCACCGGCGTGCTGATTCCTCTGACTAAGGGATCCGAACGCCCTTTCGGCGTGCTGATGGTGGCGCTGAGCCGCCACCTGGTGTTCGACAATGAGTACCTTGCGTTCGTTCGCGTGGTGGGGCTTTTGGTCTCCCGCTTGATCGGCGACACCCATGCGCTGCAGTTGGAACAAGAGCAACGCGAGAACCTGGCCCAGGCTGAGGCCGCACGAACTGCACTGGTCCACGATGTGAGTCACGAGCTCCGCACCCCGCTCACAGTCATCACTGCAGCGCTGCACGAGCTCAGTGGGAGACGAGGCCACCCCGAGGATCTCGCTGACTTGCGTGCGGCATCTTACGCCACCACCCGCCTCGCCACGATGGTCGACAGCCTTCTGGCTATCGCCCAGGGGGTCGGGGTCGGCAAGGCTGCGGCCGAGCCCACCGATTTTCGGACGCTGATGGACGACCTGCTGGCGATGTTTCGTCCGATCATTCAAGGTCGTGGGTTGTCGCTGCGCCTCGACTTCGAGGACGGCCCGGCCGTGGTGGAGATCGATCGCGAAGCGTGGAGCAAGGTGATTGTCAACCTCCTCTCGAATGCCGTGAAGTTCACAGCGGAGGGTGAGGTCGCTGTCTCGCTTCGGTTCGAGAAAGACATGGACGGTGAGCAGGTTGCAGTTCTCAGAGTCGCCGATACCGGTGCGGGCATCGCCGCTGAGGAACAAGAACTTGTCTTCGAGTGGTTTCGTCGTGGTCCCACACCTTCAGTTCACGGAGAGCCTGGCTCAGGTATTGGGTTGGCGGTCGTCAAAGAGATCGTCGTTGCAGGTGGGGGTGTCATCGAACTCTCGAGCACCCTAGGTGTCGGTAGCAGTTTCATCGTCCGAATGCCTGCCCCCTTGGCTCTCGGCCCAAGCAAGCGCAAGATCGTCGATGTCGCACAGCTGACGCCGCAACACCTCACAGCCACTCCACGCGTCGGGGCGCTCCTGTCAGCAGCAGGTGCCGTGACAGGTAAGAGTGCGAGTCGTGGCCGAGTCCTTGTCGTCGAGGACGACGTCACGCTGAGGGGCTACTTGGAACGGCTGATCGCAGCCGACGGCTACGAGGTCACTACCGTAGCCGACGCTGAGTCGGCGATGACGATGATCGACTCACAGGATCTAGTTCTCACCGATCTGCTGATGCCGGGCATGGACGGAATCGCATTGGTAACGGCGATCCGTGCCACACCGTCGCAGTTGCCTGTCGTCCTCCTCACAGCACGATCCGGTACGGATTCGCTCGTCGAAGGGCTGCGGGCAGGGGCCGACGACTACCTCGCCAAACCCTTTCACCCCGCCGAGCTGCTGGCCCGGATCCGTGCACATATCGAACTGAGCCAGGCGCGTCGATATGCACTGGCGGAGGTTGAAGAGCGCGCCGAGAGCCTCACTGCAGCGCTGCACACCAACCGCCGGATCGGTGTTGCGATCGGTGTGATCACGACTGTACTCAAGGTGTCGGACGAAAGGGCCTTTGATCTTTTACGCGTTGCGAGTCAACACAGCAACCGGAAGTTGCGTGAGGTGGCAGAAGAGGTAATCCTGACCGGCGCCCTGCCCGATCAGTAAGTCGCGACCGGCGTCGCCCCCGGCGGTTGGTCTGGGCAGCCGACACAGACCCTTTGCGCGGCTTGTCTCTGTCGCCCACAGATCACCGCGCTCATCCGCGTGTCGGCCTGCGCAGCATTCGCAAGACGGCACGCTCTACGTTGCATGGATGGGTAGATGTTTTCGGCTCTTCGGTAGTGTGCGCGGGGGTAGTACGATCCCGTCGTGGTAGAGGTCAACTACCCGCGGATCTACATAGGAACCGCGGGCGACTGCCGGAGTGTCTCCGAGGTAGTCTGCGACATCGCGATAGCACATTACAACTGCCTGCTTTCAACCCGAAGCGTTTGGTCGCGGGCCTGCCAGTGCCAGTAGCTGTGCTATCAGGACCGTGGCATTCCATGTGCGCATGTCCTTTGCAGTGAAATCGCCGTGGGTGAGAAACCG
>JBDTDW010000034.1:0-6638 GCA_039922855.1 Candidatus Nanopelagicales bacterium
CAGTGCCGCCGCATTGTTGGCCTTCACCCGGAGCCCAACAACGCCATCCGGTGCCACGGCGGGGAGGCGTCGAATGGCCTCGGACAGGAGCCAAGTCGCCAAGCCCCGCCGACGATGGGCTGGATCGGTGAACAGGTCGATGACAAACGGACCATCCGACACATCGTCCCAGGGTGCCGTCCGAGAGCTACGTGGCACGCTTGACGCACACCCACGACTGGAGAAGCCGATGCAAGTCATCCGCGTGATCGCCGACATCACGGTGCCTGACATCGAGGAAGCGAGGGGCTTCTACGCGGACTACCTCGGCCTCAATGAAGAAGAACTGGGTCTCGACTGGGTCAGCCGGTTCATCGTTCCCAGCTCCGGGGACCAGCTCCAGCTCGTGTCGCGGGACGTGTCGGCACCTGAGAACCCACTGCTCACCGTCAAGGTTGACGACGTCGACGACGCTTACGCCGAGGCTCATCGACGCGGGTACGAGATCGTTCACCCTCTGACCACGGAGGCGTGGGGAATCCGCCGGTTCCTCGTCCGCGCGCCCGACGGGACGCTGCTCAACATCGCCCAGCACCGTGACCCCTAGCATCGTCCAGCGCCGAGAGCGAAGCCCGCGCTGCCCCGCTTCGATTCTCGCTCTCGGCGATCGCGGAGTTGATGAACGTGAGCGTGAACCAGCCGACCGTACTTGTCATAGCTCATGCAAGCAGGCCAGCGATCGGTCCCGACTAGGGCAGCCACCTGGTCACGGCGGCGAATGGGTAACGCCCTGTGTGTTGCCTAGGTGTCCAGCGCATCATGAGCGGTCAACTTTCCCCTGTCCACCAAGGAAAGTTCGAGATGTCACTCCCACTCGATGGTGCCGGGGGGCTTGCTGGTGATGTCGAGCGTCACGCGGTTGACCTCGCGCACCTCGTTGGTGATGCGAGTGGAGATCCGGGCGAGCAGGTCGTACGGCAGCCGCGACCAGTCGGCGGTCATCGCGTCCTCGCTGGAGACCGGACGCAGCACGACGGGGTGGCCGTAAGTCCGGCCGTCACCCTGGACGCCTACCGAGCGGACATCGGCCAACAGCACCACCGGGAACTGCCAGATGTCGCGGTCCAGCCCGGCAGCGGTGGTTTCCTCGCGCACGATCGCGTCCGCCTCGCGCAGTATCGCGAGCCGCTCGGCGTCGACCGCACCGACGATGCGGATCGCCAGGCCGGGGCCCGGGAACGGGTGGCGCCAGATCATCGCGTCGGGCAGCCCGAGCTCGAGGCCGACCTGACGGACCTCGTCCTTGAACAGGGCCCGGAGTGGTTCCACCAGGGCGAACTCGAGGTCGTCGGGCAGGCCCCCGACGTTGTGATGGCTCTTGATGTTCGCGGCGCCCGTGCCGCCGCCGGACTCCACGACGTCGGGATACAGCGTGCCCTGCACCAGGAAGTCGACCGGGCTGCCGACCTCGGCCACGACGTCGCGGGCCGCCTGCTCGAAGACCCGGATGAACAGGCGCCCGATGGTCTTGCGCTTGTCCTCCGGGTCGCGCAGGCCGGCGAGCTCTGACAGGAACAGCTCGGTGGCGTCCACGACCTTGAGGCGTATCCCGGTGGCCGCGACGTAGTCCCGCTCCACCTGCTCGCGTTCGCCCTTGCGCAGCAGTCCGTGGTCGACGAACACGCACGTGAGGTTGTTACCGACGGCGCAGTGCACCAGCGCGGCTGCCACCGCGGAGTCGACGCCGCCGGACAGCGCGCAGAGCACCTGCTTGTCACCGACCTGGGCACGGATGGCCTCGACCTGCTCGTCCACGATCGAGCTCGCGGTCCAGGTGGGCCGCAGCCCTGCCAGGTCGTACAAGAAGTGCTCCAGGACCCGTTGTCCCTGCTCGCTGTGCAAGACCTCGGGGTGGAACTGGACGCCGGCCAGGCGCCGGTCGACGTGCTCGAACGCCGCCACCGGCGCGCCGGAGGTCGTGGCGGTGACGGTGAAACCCTCCGGGGCCCGCGCCACCGAGTCGCCGTGCGACATCCAGACCGGCAAGGGAGACGGCAGCCCGGACAGCACGGTCGAGTCCACGTCGCACATCGTGAGAGGGGTGCGGCCGAACTCCGACAGCCCGGTACGCGACACCTCACCGCCCAGCGCCTGCGCCATCGCCTGGAAGCCGTAGCAGATCCCGAACGTGGGGACACCGGTCGTGAAGAGCTCGGGGTCGACCTGGGGGGCGCCCGGGGCGTACACCGACGAGGGGCCGCCGGACAAGATGATCGCGAGCGGCTCCCTGGCCAGCAGCTCCGCGACGGTCATCGTGGAGGGGACGACCTCGCTGTAGACCCGCGCCTCACGGACTCGCCGGGCGATGAGCTGGGCGTACTGCGCCCCGAAGTCGACGACCAGGACGGGGCGGTGCGTGGCGGTCACGACGACCTTTCGCTGAGCGGCTCTGCCCGCGATCCGCGGCTGCCGGTCGCATGCTCTCGGCCGCGCGGGAGGTCGTGGAACAGAAGGGGCGTACCGCGATCCTACCGATGCGGTACGCCCCTGCCGCCGGTCGGCGGCGAGCTCGTCAGTACTTGCTGCTTCAGAAATTGCCGCTGTAACTGCCGGTCGCGAACAGGAAGATCCAGGCGGCGGTCCCGACGATCCACAACCCGACCCCGACCCAGCCCAGGATCAGCCCGGCCTTCGCGGAGCCACCGTTGGTCGCCAGGCCCTGAGCGGCCAGCTTCTGGCCCTTCATGCCGGTGATGATGGCCACGATGCTCAGCAGCCCGCAGCACAGCAGCCCCAGGATCCCGGTGACCAGAGCAGCGGTGCCCTGCCCGTTCTGGGGCGCGGCATAGCCCGGTGCGGCGTACGCGGGCGCCTGTCCGTACCCGGGCGCGGGGGGCTGGCCGTACTCCGGGGCGGGAGCGCCGTACACGGGCGGCTGACTAGAAGCCGGCCCGGGCGGTGGCGCGTAGGCGGGCGGGGGTGAGGGTGGTGGCGGCGGCGGTTGGTACGCCGGCGGGGGTGGTGGCGGTGCCTGGTACGGCGGCGTTGTCGGCGGCGGAGGGACCGCTCCCTCCGGCGGTGGCGCGTAGGGATCGGGCTCGGGGTCGGGTGGCGGGTCCTGGAAGCTCACGCACGGACCGTATCGAGCCTGGCCACGCAGGGGAAGCACAGCCACGCCGGACATAACTGATTGGCTGCTCCGGGCCTGCTGCCCGTAACGTCGCGGGTTGTGTTCCTTGCCCGTCTGCCGCTGCCGGACCCGGGGATCCCGGACCTGCGGTCACCGACGCGGTTCCTGGCCTGGATCGCACGGCGGCAGTGGGACAGCCTGGGGTTGGGCATCTTGTGGGGGACGGTGTGGATGCTCGCCCAGGGGGCCGTACCAGCCGCTCTGGGCCTGGCGGTCCAGTCCGCCAGCGACCATGACGTGCACGGCGTCCTGGTCGCCGCCGTGATCGTGCTGGCCCTCGGGACGGTCCAGACCGGGGCCGGGGTCCTGCGCCACCGGATGGCCGTGTCGAACTGGATCACAGCGGCCAGCCGCACCCAGCAGCTCGTCGTGCGGCGCGCCACGGAGCTGGGATCGGCGCTCTCCCGGGAGGTCGCGACCGGTGAGGTGGTGGCGGTCACCTCCACCGACGTGGAGAAGATCGGTAGCGCGTTCGACGTGCTGGCGCGGTTCGTCGGTGCCGTCGTCGCGTTCTTCGCAGTGGCGTTCGTGCTGCTGCACACTTCCACGTTCCTGGGCGCGCTCGTCCTGGTGGGCGTACCGATCCTGGCGCTGTCCGTCGGGCCGCTGCTCGGCCCGCTGGAACGCCGCGAGTCGGTGCAGCGGGCCCGGCTGGGCCGTTCCTCCGCACTGGCCTCTGACACCGTCGCCGGCCTGCGGGTGCTGCGCGGCATCGGCGGCGAAGAGATGTTCGTACGCCGGTTCCAGCAGTCCTCGCAGGAGGTTCGCACCGCGGCGGTGCAGGTGGCGAAGGTGCGCTCGCTTCTGGAGTCCCTGCAGGTTGCGCTGCCCGGAGCCCTGATCGTCGTCGTGGTGTGGGTGGGCGCCCGGCAGGTCCTCGATGGAAACCTCAGCATCGGCCAGCTCGTCGCGTTCTACGCCTACTCGGCGTTCCTGGTGCTCCCGCTGCGCACGTTCACGGAGGGCGCGCAGCGGTGGACCTCCGCGTACGTCGCCGCGCGGCGCGTCGTCCGGGTGCTGCGCCTGGATCGTGAGCAGTCCGAACCCACTTCTGAGGCGGGCGACGAATCGTACGCCACGGCAACGCTTTTCGATCCTGGCAGTAACCTTCGCGCGCGACCGGGGCTGCTCACCGGCGTGGTGTGTGCCGAGCCGGACACCGCCGAGGTCCTCGCGCTGCGCCTGGCCGGATTCGGCCCGGGCAGCGACGAGGTCACGCTGGCCGGGACCCGACTCGCCGACTTGCCCCGGGACCTGCTGCGCCGTGCGGTCCTCGTACAGGACAAGGACCCGGTGCTGCTCTCCGGCTCGCTCCAGGAACTGTTCGAGGTGCCCAGATCGGGTCGCGTGAGTGTTGTGGAGGCGGTCGCAACCGCCTCCGCCGGGGACGTGCTGGAGGCGGTCCTGGACTCCGACGGCGATGTCGAGGACCCGATGCAGGCACGCATAACCGAACGGGGAAGGTCATTGTCCGGCGGGCAACGGCAACGGCTCGCGCTGGTCCGGAGCCTGGTCGTGGACCCGGACATCCTGATCCTCGACGAGCCGACCAGCGCCGTCGACGCGCACACCGAGTCGCGGATCGCGGTGGCACTGCACCGAGCCCGCCAGGGGCGGACCACGGTCGTGCTCAGTGCCTCACCTCTCGTCCTCGACCAGTGCGACGAGGTCGCCCTGGTCGTGGGCGGACGGGTCGTCGCCGTCGGACGGCACCGGGTCCTGCTGCGCGACGAGCCCCGGTACCGCGGTGTGGTCACCCGTGAGGAGGTGAGCGCGCCGTGAGAGCGCCGGAGGACGCGTACGCCGCCGCCAACCCGACGAGCACTGCGCTGCCGGTCGCGTCCGAGGCGACTTCGCGGGCCTATGTGCGGACCGTGATGCTGCGCCACCGCAGGACGTTCACCGTTGTGGTGTCCCTGCACGCGGTGGCCGCGATTGCTGGCCTGGTCGGTCCGTGGGTGCTCGGGAATCTGGTCGAACAGCTCAGCGCCGGGACAGCAGCCGACCTCGTCAACCGGGCTGCCTTGATCTTCCTTGTCGCGCTGGTCGTGCAGACCGTGTTCACCCGGATGAGCCGGCTGCGCGCGGGGGTCCTGGGTGAGGAGGTGCTCGCGGACCTG
Organism: Candidatus Nanopelagicales bacterium; assembly: GCA_039922855.1. Classification (GTDB taxonomy): domain Bacteria; phylum Actinomycetota; class Actinomycetes; order S36-B12; family CAIYMF01; genus JAFIHG01. Next base: position 5,290 of record JBDTDW010000034.1, read on the forward strand.
CGCGAGGACTTCCTGACCCGTACCGTCGCCCTGCCGCCGGGGGTGATCGAACGGGCCGGCACCGGGGACCTGGTGTCGCGGACGACGACGGACGTGGACAGGCTCTCCATGGCCATCCGGCAGGCCGTACCGGAGCTGACGATCGCACTCGTGACGGGCGTGCTCGTCTCCATCGCGTTGGTGGTTACCGCACCCGTGCTGGCGCTGGCCTGGTTGTTGTCCGTACCTCCGATCCTGCTGTCCTCGCGGTGGTATTTCCGCCGTGCCCCCATGGGATACCGGGCCGAGTCTGCGACGTACGCCGCCGTCAGCGCGTCGGTCAGCGAGACCGTGGATGCCGGGCACACCGTCGAGGCGTACCGGCTCGGTCCGACCCGGCTGGCGCTGACGGACAGCCGGATCCGGCGGTGGGTGTCCTGGGAGCGCTACACGCTGTGGTTGCGCACCTGGTGGTTCCCCGCGATCGAGACCGGATATGTGCTGCCGCTGGTCGGGGTCCTGGCGCTGGGCGGTGTGCTGGTCTCCCGTGGCTCGCTGTCGCTGGCCCAGCTGACCACCGGTGTGCTCTACACCCAGCTGCTCGTGGAGCCGCTGGACCAGGTGTTGATGTGGTACGACGAGCTGCAGGTCGGCCAGGCCTCGCTCGCCCGACTGGTCGGCGTACAAGAGGTGCCCGACGCGGACACCGACCCGGACCTCGAACCGTACGACGACGCACTTCTGGTCGACGACGTGACATTCGGGTACCGCACCGGCAGGGATGTGCTGCACGACATCGACCTGGTCATCGCGCCCGGGGAGCGGCTGGCGCTGGTGGGTCCCTCCGGCGCCGGAAAGTCGACGCTGGGCCGGCTGTTGGCCGGGATGTACGCGCCCCGCCTCGGACGCCTCGAGCTCGGCGGCGCGGCCTTGGCGCGGATGACGCCGGAGAACGTGCGCCGCCACGTCGCGCTGGTCAACCAGGAGCATCACGTCTTCGTCGGGTCGCTGCGCGACAACCTGCAGCTGGCCCGTAGCGACGCCGACGACGACGCGCTGTGGGCGGCGCTCGCCGGTGTCGATGCGACCGAGTGGGCGCAGCTGCTCCCGGAGGGGCTGGACACCGAGATCGGTTCCGGCGCAACGGCTCTGTCCCCCGGGCAGGCGCAGCAGCTCGCGCTGGCCCGGCTCTATCTTGCCGACCCGCACACGCTGATCCTGGACGAGGCCACGTCGCTGCTCGACCCGCGCGCCGCCCGCCACCTGGAACGGTCGTTGTCGGTGCTGATGTCGGGCCGTACCGTCATCGCTATCGCGCACCGGCTGCACACGGCATACGACGCCGACCGTATCGCTGTCGTCGAGGACGG
>JBDTDW010000035.1:0-3149 GCA_039922855.1 Candidatus Nanopelagicales bacterium
CGGACACGTGCCGGTAGATGTCGAGGAGGTTCCAGACGGTGTCAGGACCACGTGGCTACCGTGGGCTGCGCGAGTGACGCTGGTAGAAGCCGCGGTTCTGCTGGTTGCCGGGCTCGGCGCCGGGACCATCAACACCGTTGTCGGGTCGGGCTCGCTGATCACGTTCCCCGTGCTGCTGGCGTTCGGCTACCCGCCTGTGGTCGCCAACATGACGAACAACCTCGGGGTCCTGCCGGGTTCCATGAGCGGCACGGTGGCCTATCGTGCCGAGCTGCGCGACCAGTGGCCGCGCGCCCTGCGGCTTGTGGGTGCGTCCGTCGTGGGCGGCTTGCTCGGAGCTGTTCTTCTGCTGCGGCTGCCCGCCGCTGCCTTCGACGCGATCGTCCCCACGCTCATCCTGCTGGCCTGTGCCCTCGTCGTTCTCCAGCCATGGTTACGACGACGGATCAGCGCCCGTCGGCGCACTCCGGGTGGTCGTCCCGGCCCAGCACTGTCGGCAGGTGTCTTTTCCACGGGTGTCTATGGCGGATATTTCGGTGCAGCTCAAGGGGTTCTGCTCATTGCTCTGCTCGACATCCTGCTCGACGACGAGCTGAACCGACTCAATGCGCTGAAGAACGTGCTTGCCACCGGAGCGAACGGGGCAGCGGCCGTAGTGTTCGTCGTACACGGCGGCGTCGCATGGGACGCCGCCGCACTGATCGCGCTCGGGTCGGTCGTTGGAGGGCAGATCGGCGCCCGCATCGGCCGGCGCCTACCACCAGGAATCTACCGGGGAGTCATCGTCGTGGTGGGAGTAGCAGCCGTGGTCAAGCTACTGGTCCCCTGACCTCTCATCGTCGAACGGCGGGGATTGGGCCGACTGGGGAGATCAGAGTAGGGTGCGTCCGCACGGTCGCCTGCTTCGACCATGCGGATAGGAGAGTCAGATGATTCAGGGTTTCAAGAACTTTCTCATGCGTGGTGACGTCATCGTCGTCGCCGTCGGGCTGGTCGTCGCCTTGGCGTTCAGCGGACTCATCAAGGCCTTCACGGACAACATCATCACCCCGATCATCTCCGCTCTCGAGGGTGGCCAGTCCCTAGGGCTCGGTTTCACGATCCGTTCCGGGAACGATGCGACCTTTGTCAACATCGGCGCGTTCATCTCCGCGATCATCTACTTCGTCGTGTTCATGCTCGCCGTGTACTTCTTCCTCGTGGTCCCGTACAAGACGATGCAGGCCCGCCGCGGAATTGTCGCGTTCGGGGACCCCGCCCCAGCGAAGACCTGCCCGGCATGCTTGTCCGACGACCTGCCCATGGGGGCAAGCAAGTGCAAGTACTGCGGGACCGATCAGCCCGCCACCGCTGTCTAGAGCACCGCTCCGGGATTGAGGATTCCCAGCGGGTCCAGCGCTTGCTTGACCCGATGGGACAGTGCCATCACGTCCGGTCCTAGCTGGGCCGGCAGGTACGCCTTCTTCAGCCGGCCGACGCCGTGCTCCCCGGTGATGGTGCCGCCCAACGAGATCGCAAGTGACATGATCTCGCCAAAGGCCGTGCGTGCCCGGCGCTCAGCGTCCGCATCTCCCGGGGTGTACACGATGATCGGATGGGTGTTGCCGTCGCCGGCATGAGCGACGGTCGGGATCTCCACCTGGTTGCGCTCGGCGATATCCGAGATCCCCGAGAGCAGCTGGGCCAGTAGCGGTATCGGGACCCCGACGTCCTCGAGCAACAGCGAGCCCCGCTTCTCGATGGCGGGGAAGGCGGCCCGCCTCGCAGCGGCGAACGCCTCGCCCTCGGTAGGATCGTCGGTACGGAACAGCTCGTTCGCCCCGCACTGCAAGCAGGCTCGCTCCATGCTGGAGATCTCGGCCACCGCCGCGGCACCACCGGCATCGGACTGCGCGAGCAGCAGGGCACCTGCCGTGCGGTCCAGGCCCATCGACAGGTGGTCCTCGACGGCATTGATGGCAGCGGCGTCCATCAGCTCCAGCATCGCCGGCCGAGTCGAGCGGGTTATCGCTACGACAGCGCCGGCAGCCGCACTCACTGAGTCGAACAGTGCGACCAGGGTGCTCGGGGCCTGCTGCGCCGGCACCAGCCGCAGCACAGCGCCGGTGACCACCGCCAGGGTGCCCTCACTGCCCACGAAAAGCTTCAGCAGCGACAGTCCCGCCACGTCCTTGAGCCGCTTGCCGCCCAGCGTGATCGCGGTCCCGTCCGCCAGCACCAGGTCCAGTCCCAGCACGTAGTCGGTGGTGACGCCGTATTTCACGCAGCACAGCCCCCCGGCGTTCGTCGCGATGTTGCCACCGATGGAGCAGATCTCGTACGAGGACGGGTCCGGCGGGTACCACAGTCCGTGCTCCCGCGCGGCCGCCTTGACCTCGGCGTTGAGGGCTCCTGGTTCTACGACAGCAACTCGGCAGTCAGGATCGATGAGCACCGAGCGCATGCGCTCCATGCTCAGCACAAGGCCACCGTCGAGCGCGGAGGACCCCCCCGACAGCCCGCTGCCGGCCCCGCGGGGAACGACCGGAACCCGGTTCGCGCTGGCCCAGCGCAGCACAGTCTGCACCTGGGCGGTCGCGGTGGGACGAACGACCGCGATCGGCATCCCAGCCGTGGGATCGTGCGCCCAGTCGTACCGGTACTTCTCGATCACAGCGGGGTCGGTCGTCACGGCGTCGGCAGGGAGTCCGGCCAACAGGGCGTCCAGGGCGACGGGCATGACCCGATTGTGGTCCAGCCCCTCGGGGCGGGGCAGGCCGGTCGTGCCCGAGGCCACCGATGTTCTCGAAGGGGTAGCCGACGCGGCTGACCCCCGCTAGCCTGCCTGACGGTTCAAGAATCGTGCTCAGCGGTTGGTTCGCGCCGCGCCCCCCAGGAGTGCCATGATCGCTCGGACGCGTGATCGGTCGTGGGCCACCGTGCCGGCACTCGTCGCGGTCATCGCCGTCCTCGTGGTCCCTGCGACGCAGGATCGACTGGCGGCGGTTTCCGAACCCGCATCCCCCGGGCTTGCCGCTGCCGCGCCCCGCGTACTGGCGTTTCCCGGGTCGGTGCTCGGTTCTGCCGCGAAGGCACCGACCGTGGGAGACGGAACTGGGGACGAGGCGGTGTCCATGGCCCTGACGACATCGCCCCTCGCGCTGCGGTCC
>JBDTDW010000036.1:0-3789 GCA_039922855.1 Candidatus Nanopelagicales bacterium
CCACCCGACGTTGGTTGTCCGAGACCGCGAAGCGGTCCGGGAACGCCTCATGCATCGTCTCGGAGACGTGCAACGCCACGGCCGGGCCCACCATCTGCAGCAGCACGAACGGTGACAGGGGCAGGCCCAGCGGGTCGAGGGCATGGTCGGCGACCTCGAACGGCGTGCCCTCGTCGACGGCGCTGGTGACCTCACCGAGGAAGCGGGTGAGCAACCGGTTCACGACGAACGCCGGGGAGTCCTTCACCAGGACACAGGACTTCTTCAGGGCCTTGCCGATGGCGAACGCGGTGGCCAGGGACGCGTCATCGGTATGGTCGGCGCGGGCTATCTCCAGCAGCGGCATCAGCGCGACAGGGTTGAAGAAGTGGAACCCCACCACCCGCTCGGGATGTTGGAGCCCGGAGGCCATCTCGCTCACCGAGAGCGAGGACGTGTTGGTGAGCAGCACGCACTGGGTCCCCACGACCGCCTCAACCTCCGTGAAGACCTGTTGCTTGACCTTGAGGTCCTCGAAGACCGCCTCGATCACGACGTCGGCGTCGGCGAACGGGGCCTTCGTGATCGACCCGGTGACCAGCGTACGCAGCCGGTTGGCCCGGTCGCTGCTGAGACGACCCTTGCTGTGGAGCCTGGAGATCTCGTCATGGACGTAGCCGACGCCCTTGTCGACGCGGGCTTGGTCGAGGTCGGTGATGACGACCGGGACCTGCAGGCGCTGGACGAACAGCAGCGCCAACTGGCTCGCCATCAGGCCGGCCCCGACGATGCCGACCTTCGTCACCGGCCGCGCCAGGGACTTGTCGGGGGCGCCGACCGGACGCTTGGCGCGGCGCTGCACCAGGTCGAAGCTGTAGAGACCGGCACGGAGCTCGTCGGACATCACAAGGTCTGCCAGTGCATCGTCCTCCGCGGCAAAACCCTCGTCCTGAGAAGCGGTTCGGGCCGCTGCCAGCAGGTCCAGCGCACGGTACGGCGCGGGTACGTTGCCGTGGAACTTCGCGTCAGCGAGTGCTCGGCCTCGCGCGATGGCATCGTCCCAGGCCGCGCCACGGTCGACAGCGGCGCGCTGCACTGTGACGTGACCGTTCATCACCGCGGCGGCCCAGCGCAGGGACTCCACGAGGAAGTCTGCCGGCTCCAGGAGGGCATCAGCGATGCCGAGATCGAAGGCCTCCCGGGGCCGCAGCATCCGGTTGTTGCTCAGCGGGTTCTCGATGATGACCTTGACGGCACGGTCGGCGCCGATCAGGTTGGGCAGCAGGTAGGCCCCGCCCCAGCCGGGGACGAGTCCGAGGAACACCTCCGGGAATGCGATCGCGCCGGCAGTGCTGGACAGTGTGCGGTACGTACAGCTCAGTGCGACCTCCAGGCCGCCTCCCATCGCCGCTCCGTTGACGAACGCGAACGACGGGATACCCAGCTCGCCGAGTCGGCGAAACACGCTGTGCCCCAACACCCCCAGCGTGTGCGCCTGATTGCGCGACGTGACCTGCGGCATGCCGGTCAGGTCTGCGCCCACGGCGAAGATGAACGGCTTGCCGGTGACGGCGACCGCGACGATTTCCCCGTCGGCGGCCAGGGCCTGCACCTGGTCCAGCGCCGCGTCCAGCGAGCGCAGCCCACCGAGGCCAAATGTGCTCGGCTTGGTGTGGTCCTGACCGTTGTCAAGGGTGATGAGGGCGGCTCGGCCGGCCGCGTCAGGCAGGTCGAGCACCCGTACCTTCGCCTCGGTGACCAGCTCGTCGGGGACGGTCGGTGTCATCTCAGGCGTCCTTACCGTCGTAGCTCGGGTTCTCCCAGATCACCGTGCCGCCCATACCCAACCCGATGCACATCGTGGTCAGGCCGTACCTGACCTCCGGGTGGGCCTGGAAGGAGCGGGCCAGGTAAGCCATCAGCCGCACGCCGGAGGACGCCAGCGGGTGGCCGACCGCGATGGCGCCGCCGTACGGGTTCACGCGGGAATCGTCGTCCGCGAGCGCGAAGTGGTCCAGGAAAGCCAGCACCTGCACCGCGAACGCTTCGTTGATCTCGAACAGACCGATGTCCTCGATCTGCAGCCCGGTCTTCGCGAGCGCCTTGGTCGTGGCGGGGATCGGGCCCACACCCATGACCTCAGGCTCAACGCCGGCAAACGCGAACGCAACGAGGCGGGCCTTCTTGGTCAGCCCGAGCTCGTCCGCGACCGACTCCGCTGCCAGGACCGCACCGGTCGCGCCGTCGTTGAGCCCGGCGCTGTTGCCCGCGGTCACGTTGCCGTGCGGTCGGAACGGCGTCCGCAGCGCGGCCAGGCCCTCCAGCGTCGAACCGGGACGCGGGGGCTCGTCGGCGGTGGCCAGCCCCCAACCCAGCTCCGCGCTGCGGATCGCGACGGGGACGAGGTCGGGCTGGATCACCCCGTCGGCGTACGCCTTGGCGGTCTTCTCCTGGCTGCGCAGTGCGTACTCGTCGGCGCGGGCCTTCGTCAGCTGAGGGAACCGGTCGTGCAGGTTCTCCGCCGTGTTGCCCATGAGCAGAGCCTCGGGGTCGACGAGCCGCTCGGCGAGCAAGCGGGGGTTGGGGTCGATGCCCTCGCCCATCGGGTGCCTGCCCATGTGCTCGACGCCTCCGGCAAGGGCCAGGTCGTACGCACCGAACCCGATCGCGGCCGCCATCGTGGTGACCGCCGTCATCGCGCCAGCGCACATGCGGTCGATCGAGAAGCCGGGGACGCTGCGGGGGAGCCCGGCCAGGATTCCCGCTGTGCGGCCCAGGGTGAGGCCCTGGTCGCCGATCTGGGTCGTTGCCGCGACCGCGACGTCGTCGATGCGCTCGACGGGCAGAGCGGGGTTGCGGCGTACCAAGTCCCGGATGACGGCGACCATCATGTCGTCGGCCCGGGTCTGGGCGTACATGCCACCGGGCCCGGCCTTGCCGAACGGGGTACGGGCTGCATCGACGAGGACGACGTCGCGAACTTCTCTGGCCACCGGATGCTCCTCAGGAAGGCGTACCTCCATGCTACTCGCCAGTAACCCCGAGCTCGCCCGGCGGGGTTTATCGCATGATCTCCAATGGAGATCATGCAGCAAAGACACGCCGCCGCTGACCCCCGAATTGGGTTGGATGATCTCCAATGGAGATCATCCAACAGCCTCGCACCCGGTGGGAGGCGTCGTTGGTGGGCTCAGGTCGCGGTGGCGTCCGGTGGTGGGGCTGGGGCGGGTGCGGGGTTTCGCCCGCCTGTGCCGGACGCGGCGGCGGCCAGCGCCCCTTGGACTGCAGCGCCGGTGAGCTCGACCTGCCAGGGCCGGGCACCGAGCTGTCGCAGCGTCGCTTCGATCGTGGCGAGATCACGCTCGGGCGGTGGGGTCCAGCAGATCCGCTTGAGCGCATCGGTGGGAACCACGTTCTCCGGGGGCATCGTGACGGCGGCGGCGACGGTGGCGACGGCGGTACGTACCGAGGCCAGCCGGGCGGCGGCTTCCGGGTCGCGTTCGGCCCAGGATCGCGGTGGTGGCGGACCGTCCGGCGCGCTCCCGAGCGAGGGTAGCTCGCCGTCGGGCAGCTGTTGGGCTGCGCTCAGGGCCTGGGTCCAGACGCTGAGGTGACGGCGGGCTCCGCGCCCGGTGAACGCCGGTAGTCGCGCGAGCTCGGCGGCGGTGGCGTCCCAGTGCAGCCCGGCAACGATGACGGCGGCGTCCGGCAGGACCCGGCCGGGGGAGACGTCCCGGTCCCGGGCGACCCGGTCCCGGGCGCACCACAGCTCGCGGACCGCCGCGAGCTGACGGGGCTTGCGCAGCTTGT
>JBDTDW010000037.1:0-16085 GCA_039922855.1 Candidatus Nanopelagicales bacterium
ACCGTCGCGGTGGTCGCCGTGGACACCCCATCGTTGAACAGCAACCATGGCGAGGTCCCGCTCACCCGGTACTGGACCACATAATCGGTGACCGCTGAACCGTTACCGCCCGGCGCAGTCCAACTCAACGCGACCTGACCATCACCGGCCACCGGAACCAACCCGGTCGGCGCCCCCGGCAACCCCGCCGGCACAACCGAGTTGCTCGGCGCCGACGGCGGACCCGCACCCACCACGTTCCTCGCCGTCACCGTGAACGTGTAGTGCGTGCCATTGGTGAGGCCACTGACCGCGATCGGACTACTAGCCCCACTCACGCTCACCCCACCCGGACTCGAGGTCACCGTGTAACCAGTCACTGGGGAGCCGCCGGTCGCGGCCGGCGCCGAAAATGACACGGTGGCAGTGCGGTCCCCGGGAATGGCAGACACGTTCACCGGAGCCGACGGAGCAGTCACTGACGGGGGAGCAACACTGGAGACCACGGAACAGTCGTCGTAGATCAAACTACCGGTATTTGTCGTCTCATTGGTGGCGTATATCTGCGGGATGATCCGCTCACCGGAGTTCACCGCCGCACTGCTGACCTTGACGAGCGTCCACGTACCGACTGGCAGGTTGCTAACGATCGACGCCGAGAGGTTGATATGGCTGCCATAGTTCTGGGTGTACTCCAGGAAACGGAGCTGGAGATTCAGGTTCGGACCGGTTGGCTGGACATAACAGGATGCGGTGTAGGTGGTCCCCCCCACGGAGTTGTTGACTACGTTGTTCTGAGTCATGCCCACGTAAGTGGGCGAGCTCGACGTAGCAGCGATCTGGAGGGCCGAACTTCCACCGTGGGTCGGAGTGTTCACCCGTGAGAAGCTGCCCACGATGAATGGAGTCCAGCCCCCGTTGCCCAGCTCGAAGCCCGGGTCCGGCAGCAGTTCCGGTGAGGCAGCGGTAGGGCTTGCCGTGACAATCGAACTGCTCGGCCCTTGCCCCGTGCCATTCAGGGCGGCCACCTGGAAGTCATAGCTGGTACCGCCAGTCAGACCGGTCACCATCGCGCTGGTGGCTGTGGATACGCCGTCGCTCACGGTCTGCCACGCACCGGTTCCGGCAAGAGCGTACTGAATGACATAGTCCGTGACGGCAGAACCGCCGTCGGACGCCGGGGGGCTCCAACTCAGGGCGACCTGGTTGTTGCCCGGCACCGCCGTCAGGCCGGTCGGCGGACCGGGGGTAGTCACTGCGGCGGGTGTCACCGAGCCCGATTCTGCGGACGCCGGGCTCGTGCCGACGGCGTTCGTCGCGGTCACCGTGAACGTGTAACTCGTCCCGTTGGTCAGACCACTAACCGGGATCGGGCTTGTGGTGCCGGTAGCCATCACACCACCGGGGTTCGAGGTGACACTGAAAGAGGTGACCGGAGGCCAGGCGCCGGCGGGGGGAGCGAAGCTGATGACGGCGCTGCTGTCACCGGCCGTGGCGGTACCGATGGTCGGTGGAGCAGGAGCCGCCGGTGGGCCCGTCGGCAGGAGGTTGAAAGGATCAGGATCGGTGGGCGTGCCGGCAACAATGTCCGGGGTCGCGCTGTCACCGGCGTGCCCCAGCAGTGGCGACAGGCCCAGCAGACGCTGTGACGCGGCCAGCAGGCCGAACTGGTTCATGTAGCCCGTGTATGTGTGACTGGGTACGTAACGCCCGACGATCCACGTCGCGACCTGGCACGACGTGGCCAACGGGCTGGTGGCCGGATCCGCACAGTTCTGTCCGACTGCACCGTCACCCGGCATACCGCTCCCGTTGCCCTCGTCATAGGTGACGAGGACCATCAAGTTGCCGCTCTGGTAGTCCGGGCTGGCCTGAATCATGGCCATGAGACTTGATAGGTAGTTGTCTGCGTTCCCGATCTGGCTGGTGCCCCCGGCGACCGTGACACCGTTCACCGACACCGGGTCGTGCCCGTTCTCGATGTCGTTAGGCACGATGAAAGAGAACTCCGGCATACTCCCGCTCATCAGGTCGCCATAGAGGGGGCCCTGTCCGCCCTGCCAGTTTCCGGAGGGGACGACCTGAGTCGGGCAGGCGATGCCGTTGAAGAAGACAGCAGGGTTGTGACGGACTGCATACTTTCTGTATGTGACCCCCCCAGTCGTTGCATATGCAGAGTCGTCAGCGGTTTCACAGTTCGTCACCATGTCGTCGGCATAGGTCTTCCACCCTGAGGTGCCGACCTGTTGCTCGATCTGGGAGAAGATCGAGGGCACACTGCTGTCGAAGTGGCCTCCGCCGAACGTGCAGGACGACGACGTGCTGTCGGGTGGGCAGTCGGAGAGCCCGAAGCGTGCCGCGGCGTCCGGCCCGGAGGTGATAGCGGCGTTCAGGCCGGACACCTGGGCGAAATAGTTGCTCTCCGACGGATGCGTCGTGCTGTGCATTGATGTAGTACTGAAGGTGCCGCACTGCTGGGACAGAACATGGTTCTGGAAGGGCGCGTCGGGCGATGCCTTCACCCTGGTCGTTGACTCGTTCTCCAGGTCCAGCATGATGACCTTCTTAGGACCGACCGCTGGCTGATCGGCTTGTGGCCCTTGACAGTAACTTCCCGCTGGCAGCACGTCGGTGTTGGCCACCAACTTGAGGTGATCCGTGGCCTGGCTCGCTTCGGCCGAAACCATCAGGGCGGCACCCACAGTCAGCGCCAGCACCATCACCGGGAGTTTGAGTCTCGTCACGCAGCGCACAGGTATTCACCGAGTCTGAAGAAAGGTCCCTTCAACTCAGGGCGACCGCCTTGAACCTGGAGGGAGGGCGGGCAACGAGTGTCTGCCCAAACTCAAGCAGTCACCCGCTTAATCGTTTCGTCAGTGACGCCACGATCACAGTCCACCGACCGTAGCAGCCTGCGATCTCGGTGGCTACCGGCACGGCGAGCACGGCGGCGTGTCTCCGTCGGCTGACTCCTGACATGTGACCCGCTGGGACGTCCTGATGCACGCGCTGACGCGGTATCCGACGCCGAGGACGGCTGGGGTTGCCGTTGGGGGACTATAGTGATATCACTTGGCTATCACTTTATTGAGGAGAGCACAATGAGTCAGCCTCAGGCCCCACAACAGCGTCTGGACCCACTGCTGTCGGACGCGCTCCCAGTCGGACACACCGGGATGCGGGTCAACATCCGGGAGGGCCCAGCGGCCTCGATCAACGGTTGGTTCGGGGTCGCCGCGCTCGTGCTGTGCGTCCTGGTGGCCGCAGAACTGGCATGGACCGCGAAACCCAGCTGGGTGGCGCTTCCGGTCCTGGTCTTCGTCGTCGTCTGGTTCTCTCTGGTGATCGTGCAACCCGGGCAGGCGCGCGCCGTGCAGTTCTTCGGGCGCTACGTCGGGACCGTCCGTGAGACCGGCATGACGTGGGTCCTGCCACTGACGGTCAGGGTGCGACTGAGCGTACGGGTGCGCAACTTCGAGACCAGTCACCTCAAGGTGAACGATGCCAACGGTAATCCGGTCGAGATCGCCGCTATCGTCGTCTGGCAGGTGGCCGACACCTCCAAGGCGGTCTACGCCGTCGACGACTACGTCAACTTCGTCACGGTCCAGGCCGAGTCGGCCCTACGTCACGTCGCGACCGCCCACCCGTACGACAACGCCCCCGAGAACGGGACCACACTGCGCGGATCGACCGACATCGTCGCTGAGGAGCTGGCCCACGAGGTGGCCCAGCGCGTCGAGCTCGCTGGGGTGGAGATCGTCGAGGTACGCATCAGCCACCTGGCCTATGCACCGGAGATCGCCCAGGCCATGCTGCGCCGCCAGCAGGCGGACGCCGTCGTCGCTGCCCGCTCCCGGATCGTGGAGGGCGCTGTGGGAATGGTAGAGATGGCGTTGGTCCGCCTCAGCGAACGCGATATCGTCACCCTCGACGAGGAGCGCAAGGCCGCGATGGTTGGCAACCTGATGGTCGTGCTCTGCGGCGACCAGCCGGCCTCCCCGATCGTGAACGCCGGGTCTTTGTACACGTGAGTCAGGAACGCAGGCAGGTCCTGCTGCGCATGGACCCCCGGGTGCACGACGCACTGGCGCGCTGGGCCAACGACGAGTTCCGCAGCGTCAACGCCCACGTCGAGATGCTGATACGCCAGGCGCTCACCGACGCAGGCCGGATGCCCAAGCGCGCCGGTCCGTTGCCCCGCCGCGGCCGACCACTGGTCTCCGACAATCAGGACTGATGCCCCACGCGCCACGGCCACCTGGCGTCATCTGTCAGGCGGGTGACGCCGCAGATGTTCGTACGATGTCACAAAGGCTGGGCCGGACCGGGCCAGCCCGACATCGTCATGTACCCAGGGCGAAATGTCCTGCCCGAAGAATCAGGAGCCCGTCTCGTGTCCATCGGTGCCGGTCGTACGCGCCTGCAGGCGGACTGCTCGCGGTGCTTCGGTCTGTGCTGCATCGCACTGACCTTGACTGCATCGGCAGACTTCGCGATCGACAAGCCTGCCGGTCAGCCGTGCCCGAACCTGCAACCTGATTACCGGTGCGGCGTGCATCAGAGCCTGCGAGAGAACGGCTTCCGGGGCTGCACTGTGTACGACTGCTTCGGCGCCGGGCAGCAGGTCTCGCAGGGCACGTACGGCGGAAAGAGCTGGGGACAGGCTTCCGAGACCGCCACGCAGATGTTCGACGCGTTCGCCGTGATGCGTCAGTTGCACGAGCTGCTCTGGTATCTGACCGAAGCCCTGGAGCTACCGGCAGCGAGAGTGATGGCGGACGAGCTAAGACGCGTCCTCCGCACCACCGAGGCGTTGACCGGCCTCGACGCCGACGCCCTGGTGGTCCTTGATCTGACCTCGCACAAGGAACAGGTCGGTGCCATCCTGCGACGTGTGAGCGACCTGGTACGCGCCGGAACGCCGGGGCGAGAGGTGAGTGCAGATGGCAAGAAACTGCAGTCTCGGATGCCGGACCTGATCGGGGCCGATCTTCGAGGCGCCGACCTGCGGGGCATCAGCCTGCGCGGCGCACTGCTCGTCGCAGCGGACCTGCGTCGGGCTGACCTGAGGTTGGCCGACCTGATCGGGGCAGACCTGCGTGACGCTGATCTTTGTGGCGCTGACCTCACCGGCGCGCTCTTCCTCACCCAGGCTCAGCTCGACGCAGCGAAAGGCGATGCCGTGACCAACCTGCCGTCAGGGCTGACTCGACCGACCCACTGGGAAACCAGAACCGACGGGGCCGGTGACCACCGCCGACTGACGCGCCGCCTGCGACGGGATGTTGATAAGAAACAGTAACTTCCACGATCACCTGACACACACGATCGACCGTGTGATCACAGCGGCCGCCTCGTGCCGCTTCGATCAGCTCCCGGGGGTCGGTCGTGACCCAGTCGTCACGGGTTCGATCGTGTCGCTCCTCAGAGGTGCTTCCACAGGCCCTACGCTGGCCCGTGTCGAACCCGTCGCACCGTCATCCGACCGACCCATCTCACGAGTGAGGGATCAGTGGCCTTCGATGACGTCATCGCCCACATGGGGCAGGTCGTCGACGCTGCAGGTGTTGCTGCGATCGTGGTGGGTGCTGGCGTTGCGGCCCTCGTGGCGGTCGCCCGTTTCCGAAGGCACGAGAGCGACGTCTACGTCGAGTTCCGACAGAGGTTGGGGCGTTCCATCCTGCTGGGCTTGGAACTCCTGGTCGCTGCAGACATCATCAGGACGGTCGCCATCACACCGACGTTGTCCAGTGTCGCGGTACTCGCCGGCATCGTGCTGATACGTACGTTCCTGAGCTTCTCCCTCGAACTCGAGATGACCGGTCGTTGGCCCTGGCAGAAGGACTCCGCGAAGGATGCGGCCCTGTCACGTCCGTCGTAGCTGTCACCAGGCACGACGTCACCGCCCGCTCCGGCAACGCGCGGTGCCGTGGAAGACACAGGACACTCGTGGCTAGCGTCAGGAGCGCGTGACCATGGCGAGCTGCTGCAGCTCGATGCTGTGATTGTGGTGGGCAAGGCTTCCCTTACCAGAAAGCACTTTCCGAGGCTTCAGGTGTCCACCACCGGCGTGCTTCTGGGTATTCCAGACCCTAGGCCGACTGGCTGGAAGGCACCTGCGACACGGGCGCACCGGGGGCTTCCTCCGGAATTCGACCGGTGAAGAAGAGCGCGAGCACGGCAAGCAGCGCCGCCACGGCGAACGCGGCCCGCAGTCCCTCCAACCGGGCATCGGCATTGACCTTGACGATGGCGCCGGCGGTGGTGCTGGGCACCCCAGCCCTGGCGAGCGCGTCGCTGAGCTGCTGGTCGGAGAGGAACGGGACGCTGCCCTCGAGCTGGGTGCTGGCCTGCGTCTTGACGGAATCGGGTACGTCCTGGTTCGCCTGGATCCCCGCGATCACGGACGCAGTGAGGGTTGCAATGAGGACCGACCCGATCAGCGCCGTCCCCAGGGAAGCGCCGAGGTTCGTGGCAGTGTTCTGCAGCCCGCCGACCGCAGCGCTGTCCGAGTCGGGCACTGACGACACCGTCACGGCACCGAGCTGGGACGCGAGGGCTCCGAGTCCGAACCCCATGAGCAGCATGGGGATCGCAACGACAGCGGCATCAGCTCCCGGGCTCATGCCCGCTACGAGGAACAAGATCCCGGCGATCATCGAGAGCAAGCCGAGCCGTACTACCCGCCGTGGATTCGCGCGAGGTGCCAGCCGAGGGATCGCCGCCGCGGCGACCAGCAGCGCGATCGACAGGGGAAGGATCCGTAGCCCGGTCTGCAGTGAGTCCAGCCCCAGGACGATCGAGAGGAACAGGGGTACAGCGAAGAACACCCCGGCCTGTACCAGGAACTGGGCGAAGAACATTGACAGGCCGCCGGTGAGCTGGCGGTTGCGCAGCAGGTCCGGGCTGAACAACGGTTCGCCCCCGGTGCTCTGCAGGTGGGTCTGCCACTGCAGGAAGCCGTGCACGACGAGCAGGCCACCGACGATCAACCAGATCACCAACGAGGCTCCGAAGATGCTGGGGGCTCCGGCGGTAGGCCGAACCCACCCCCACTCCCCGGACCGGAGCACGCCGAACACGATCATCCCGAGTCCCACTACCGACAGGATCGATCCGATGACGTCGAGCCTGACTTTCGCCGCCGGTACGTCGGCGATGCGACGCAACAACAGCAGGATGGCGGCCACGATCACGACCTCGCCGACGAAGACGTACCGCCACGAGGCGAAGGTCGTCACGGCGCCGCCGATGAGTGGTCCCGCGGCCACGGCCATCGCACCCGCAGCGGCGACCAGCCCATAGGCAGCAGCCCGTCGCTCGGGCGGGAAGTTCGCCGCTACGAGGGCCACGATCGCAGGCATGATCAGCGCAGCGCCCACCCCCTCGAGCACGGACCAGCCCAGAAGCAAGACCGCCAGGTTGGGCGCGAGTGAAGTGACCAGCGAACCGGTCCCGTAGATGACCAGTCCCAAAGCGAACGCCCGGCGCCGGCCGAGAATCGTACCGATCTTGCCGCCCGTGATCATAAGTGTTGCCATCACGAGGGTGTACAGCGTGATCGCCGTCTGGATGCCGGTGATGCTGGTGCCGAGGTCGTTCGCGACCGACGCCATCGACACGTTCATGACCGAGCTGTCGAGGGTCATGAGGAACTGGCTTGCACCCAGCACACCCAGCACGAGCCCGGTTCCCGAACGCGTCGCCGAAGTCATGGGGCTGAGCGTGTCACCGATCAAGGTCGGAGGGGTGACAGGACGTCCACTTCCGACGGTCTGTCACCCTCTCACCCGATCAGACACCGGGCTCCGATCGCAGTCCAGGCCCGGTCGCAGTGCGGCAGTCGGGCCGCTCCGCGCACGGCCGCAAGCAGCTCGCGCGCGCCTTCCACCACCACGGCCGGCTGGTCGCGCTGCACCACGTGGCCCGAGTGCAGCGCCAGCACGTGCACCGAGTCGGCGGACAACGCCGCCGCCTCCCGCTGGCGACGGTCCCACAGCGCGACGACCCACGCCGGTGCTCCCGGCTCGGGATCGGCTGCGGTGATGACGATCAAGGGCCGATCCCCCAGGTGCGGGCCGTCACCGTCGGCGACCGCGCTGGCCGCCATGTCGATGACCGTGCCCCCCTCGTGCCAGTCGTGCCGGTACGGCGCCCAGTAGTCCGCCTGGATCCCCGGGTAGACGCCCTCCACCAGAAGGACCGCAACGACGGTCGTCGGGTACGCCCGCGCGAAGGCCCGCACCACGAGTGCCCCGTAGGAATGACCCACCAAGAGGTACGGCCCCGGCTCACCCACGGCCACGAGCAAGGCCCGCAGCTCCCGGGCATGCGTGCCGGCATCGATACGTGAGGGACCGGTCCGGGCCGGGCTGTTGCCGAGCCCGGGGCGGTCGTACACGCAGGTCCGGCTCATCGCATCAAACCCCGCAAGCACGCGCGACCACATGCTCGCGGTCGCCCCGAGCCCTGACACGACCACGACGGTGGGGCTCCCGGCACCGACACAGCTGATCCACTGCCGTTGCCCTCCAGCCAGGACCACACGATCGAGGTCGGGTGGCCGCACCGTCGACGGGCTCGCCGACACGGTCGGCCGTTCTGGGTTCGGTCCAAGGGATGTCGCGCTCACCGCAGGAGTCCCGGGAGCTGTGCGCGGCGCAGTGGCGGTGGGGGCCACCGCCCCAGGGGAACACGCCACGAGGAGCAAGGCCGTCAGAGCCGTCACGAGACCCGGTCGGCTCACAGCCTCACGCTACTGGTGTCCCGGTCCGGGAGCGCCACCCACAACGACCCGCGCAACGCTGTCCAGGCCGGCCTTTCCGACCACTGATGAGTCACCGATCACCGCACCACCGCAAACCGCGACCGCGGCGGGCGTCGGCCCTGCCACACAGCATGCTCTGGGACAGGATGAGACCCTGACCCGTTCGGGCCGGCGCTCTCCCACCGAGGGCGCAACTCGATCTCGATCGACGAGCCACGATCCACCGCGCACCCGGAGGCAGCATGGACTTCTCGCTCACCGACGAGCAGCGGGCGATCCGCGACACCGCCCGCGACTTCATCCGGACCGAGGTCATGCCCCGCGAGCAACTGGCCTTGGAGCGCGAGCGCCGACATGAGCCGGCGCTGCAGGGCAACGAGATGCGCGAGCTACAGATGAAGGCCAAGGCCTTCGGCTTCTGGGGACTCGCGACCCCCGAGTCATACGGAGGCATGGACCTGCCGGCGCTCACCCAGTCACTGATCTGGACCGAGCTTGGGCGCACGTTCATCCAGTTCCGGTTCGGAGGCGAGGCCGACAACATCCTCTTCGAGGCGGACACCGACCAGCGCAAGGAGTATCTCGAGCCGACCATCGCCGGCGACCGGATCTCGTGCTTCGCGATCACCGAGCCCGGCGCCGGCTCGGACGCGGCGAACATCCGGCTGTCGGCACGTCCTGACGCAGACGACTGGATTCTCAACGGTGAGAAGACTTTCATAACCGGTGGCAACGATGCGGACTTCGCGATCGTCGTCGCTGTCACCGACAGGGACAAGGACACCCGCGACGGGGGGACAACGGCCTTCCTTGTCGATCGCAGCATGGGATGGACGTCGACGCCGATCCAGACGATGGGAGAGGGCGGCCCGGCGGCCCTGTCGTTCCAGGACGTCCGCGTCCCGGGACGCAACATTCTCGGCGAGATCGGTCAGGGCTTCGAGCTGGGCATGCAGTGGATCGGGAAGGGCCGCTATACGATCCCGTCCCACGCACTCGGCATCGCCGAGCGAGCACTACAGATGGCGATCGACCAGGCTAATACCCGGGTGACGTTCGGCCGCCCGATCGCGGCGAACCAGGCGATCCAGTGGATGATCGCGGACTCCGAGACCGAGCTCGAGGCTGCTCGTTGGCTGATCCTGCGAGCAGCCTGGACCGTCGACCAGGGACTGGACCCGCGCCACAGCTCCTCCATGGCGAAGCTGTTCGGCGCCAACATGGTCAACAACGTGGTCGACCGGGTGATGCAGATCCACGGTGGGATGGGATACACCCGAGAGCTGCCGATCGAGCGCTGGTACCGGCAGGTGCGCCTCTACCGCATCTTCGAGGGAACCGACGAGATGCAGCGACTGATCATCTCGCGAGACCTGTTGCGCGGCTATACGAAGATCGGTGGTCACCTGGCCTGAGCCGGCGGTTCAGTCGGTCGCCAGAGCCAGCAACTCGGTGACCGTACGCCAGTTCCGCGCGGTGCCCCAGATCCCGCCGAGTCGACGCTCCAGCATGGCGGGCACGAGCTTGGAGACGCCCTGCCCCTCCGGGTAGTGAAGGTAGACCACCCGGTCACCGACCTGGCCACGCTCAGGGAGGTCGGACAGGTCGAACCCCGCCGACACCTTGGCGGACACCGGGGCGGGCAGGAATGACACGACCAGCTTCGTCGGTTCCGACTCGACCTCGGGGTACGGGTTGCTCGCCGCGACCTGTGCCAGTTCGGCACCGGTCAGCACCACCGTGGGCACGTCGAACCCGAACTCTTCCGCCAGTGCCTCCTGGATCTGCGCAGCAACCTCACCGGTCGGCGCGGTCGGCGCGCGGAACACGGCGTTCCCGCTCTGCAGGTATGTCCGTACGTCGGTGAACCCGAGCGCGTCGAGGCACTCACGCAGCCGTGCCATGGGGACCTTGCGGTTGCCGCCGACGTTGACCCCTCGCAGCAGCGCGACGTACGTCGTGGTGTCGCTGGGACCCGCCCTTCGCGCCACACTGCCTCCGACTGCTCGGTAGTTCCGGTGCTCACTTCTTCCCGGTGCTCAGTCCTCAGCGGGGAGCTCGTTGTACGCACCCGCCAGCTCCTGGCCGGACAGCGCGTGGATGGCGGCCATGACCTGATCGGTGACCGCGCGCCGTTGCCGAGCGTGAGGAGTGCCGTCATCGGTGAATCGCATAGCGGGCCCGAACTTCACGCTCACGTGGCGGATCCTGGGGTACTTCACCCCGACGGGCTGGATCTCCTGTGTCCCGGCCAAGGCGACGGGCACGACCGGCGCACCTGAGGTGAGCGCCAGCCAAGCCACACCGGTACGGCCGCGGTAAAGACGCCCGTCCCGGGAACGGGTCCCCTCCGGGTAGATCCCGAAGGCACCCCCTTCCCGCAGCACGGCCAGGGCCGCCTCGAGCGACTCCTGCGCGCCTCGGTGACTGCCACGCTCCACGGGTATCGAGCCGATGGAGGTGTGCCACCACCGGTTGAACGCGCCGGAGACTCCCGTTCCCTGGAAGTACGCGGCCTTCGCCAGAAAGCCCACCGGTCGTGGCGCCGCGATCGGGATCACGACGCTGTCAACGAAGGACAGATGGTTGCTGGCCACGATGACGGGCCCGTGGCGCGGCACGTTGTCCGCGCCCTCGATCGTGGGCCGGAACACCACCTTGGCCACCGGTGAGACGACCAGCTTCATGCCCTCGACGAGCATCTGGGATCTCCTCGCCGACGATGGGGTTCCACCGTACGGCGACGCTCACCGTCCCGCTCAGTCGACCCCGCGCCCACTCCAGCACCGCGGATCTCCCGAATGGTTGCTGACCGCTCGTCGCTCTGCAGTCATCCCAGGTTCGCTCAGGCGCTACGGGACGTCGTCCAGTCCACGACCTGGTCTGCCGACCAGGTCGTGACGACGCGGTCCGGCGGCACGTCGCACTCGACGGCCCGGGCGCAGCCGTACGCGAGCCAGTCGAGCTGACCGGGTGCGTGCGCGTCGCTGTCGATCGCGAACAGGCATCCCGTCACGACGGCCGAGCGCAGCAGGTTGCGTGGCGGGTCGAGCCGTTCCGGGCGGCTGTTGACCTCCACCGCGACGCCCCGGAGGCGGCACGCCTCGAAGACGATCTCGGCGTCGAACTCGCTCTGCGCCCGTCCCTTCTCGCCCACGAGACGACCGGTGCAGTGACCGAGCACGTCGGTGTGCGGGTTCGCGACCGCGACCACGAGTCGTCTGGTCATCTCCGGCGCCGGCATCCGCAGGTGGGAGTGGACGGACGCCACGACCACGTCCAGCCGCGCGAGCAGCTCCTCGCTCTGGTCGAGCGAACCGTCGTCGAGGATGTCGACCTCGATGCCGGTGAGGATCCGGAACGGCGCAAGCTGCTCGTTGAGCCGGGCCACGACCTCGAGCTGTTCGAGCAGCCGTTCCGCCGTCAGCCCGTTCGCGACCTTGAGGCGAGGGGAGTGGTCGGTCAGCGCCAGGTAGTCACGCCCCAGCGCCTGTGCCGTGCGTGCCATGAGCTCGATCGGCGAGCCGCCGTCCGACCACAGCGAGTGCGTGTGCAGGTCGCCGCGCACGAGCTCGAGCAACGCCTCGCCACCGGTTGCCACCGGGATCTGGCCGGCCGGCTCCAGACCGGCCAGGTATGCCGGAGTCCGCCCCGTAAGGGCCTGGTTGATGACCGTCGCGGTCACCTCGCCCACCCCGGCCAGCTCGCCTAGGCGCCCGCTGCCGGCGAGGCGGGCGAGCTCGCCGGGTTCCAGTGCTGCGACGGCGGCAGCCGCCCGGCGGAACGCCGCGACCCGGTACGTCGAGGCCTGCGCCCGTTCCAGCAGGTAGGCGATCTGCTCCAGCGCGGCGACCGGTTCGACGATGCTGCCCATGTCGCCCATGTCGCCCATGAGCCCACTCTGGCGCAGATCCCGCCGGCTTCGGCACCCCTGGGTTGCTTTTGTTACCGACGGGTAGCATCATGGGTGTTACCGGCTAGTAACCCGCGGGATCCAGGGAGGGCGCCATGAGCCACTACAAGGCCAACCTGCGCGACATTGAGTTCAACATCTTCGAGGTCTTCGATCGAGGCACACATCTGGGCAGCGGACCGTTCGCCGGGCTGGACGCCGACACCGCGCGGGAGATCCTGACCGAGGTCGAGCGCCTGGCCGAGGGGCCCCTGGCCGCCTCCTTCGCCGACGGTGACCGCAACCCGCCGGTGTTCGACCCCGCGACCCACTCGGTGGTCATGCCTGAGTCGTTCCGGGCGTCGTACCGCGCCCTGATGGACTCCGGCTTCTGGGAGCTGGACCTGCCCCCGCACCTCGGCGGGGCCGGCGCTCCGGCGTCGTTGCGCTGGGGTGTCAGCGAGCTGCTGCTCGGAGCGAACCCTGCCGCGTTCATGTTCATGTCCGGCGCCCGGTTCGCCGCCATCTTGGACTCGATCGGCAACGAGGACCAGAAGGCGATCGCCCACCTGATGATCGACAAGCAGTGGGGCGCGACAATGGTGCTCACCGAACCGGACGCGGGCTCCGACGTGGGGGCCGGGCGCACGAAGGCGATCGAGCAGCCGGACGGCTCCTGGCACATCGAGGGCGTCAAACGGTTCATCACCTCTGCCGAGCACGACCTTGCTGAGAACATCGTTCATCTCGTGCTCGCCCGCCCAGAGGGTGCCCGGGCCGGCACCAAGGGGCTCTCCCTGTTCGTCGTGCCGAAGTTCCTCTTCGACCACAGCACCGGTGAGCTCGGGGAGCGCAACGGCGCGTACGTCACGAACGTCGAACACAAGATGGGCCTGAAGGCCTCGACGACCTGCGAGCTCACGTTCGGTGCGGACGGGCCCGCGATCGGCTGGCTGGTCGGCGACGTGCACGACGGCATCGCCCAGATGTTCAAGGTGATCGAGTACGCCCGGATGATGGTCGGCACAAAGGCGATCGCCACGCTGTCGACCGGCTACCTCAACGCGCTGGACTACGCGAAGTCCCGGGTGCAAGGTGGCGACCTGGCAAAGTTCCAGGACAAGAGCGCGCCCCGCGTCACCATCACCCACCACCCCGACGTGCGCCGCTCGCTGATGCTGCAGAAGGCGTACACCGAGGGCATGCGGGCGCTTGTCCACTACGCCGCTTGGTGGCAGGACCAGGTGGCGATGGCCGACGCCGGCGACTCGAGTGTGGACGGCGCACTGGCCGAGCGGGTGAACGATCTGCTGCTACCCCTGGTCAAGGGCCTGGGCTCGGAGCGGTCGTACGAGCAGCTCGCGCAGTCGCTACAGACTCTGGGCGGTTCCGGATACCTGCAGGACTACCCGATAGAGCAGTACATCCGAGATGCCAAGATCGACACCCTGTACGAAGGCACCACCGCGATCCAGGGTCAGGACCTGTTCTTCCGCAAGATGGTGCGCGACCAGTTCGCGGCGCTGACATCTGTGGCCACCGAGATCAACGAGTTCGCCAAGGGCGACGCCGGCAACGGTGCCCTGGCCCGCGAGCGCGAGCTGCTGGCCCAGGGGCTGGAGGATGTCCAGGGCATCGTCGCTGCCCTGGGCGGCTTCGCGATGACCGGTCAGTCCGAACCCACCTCGCTCTACAAGGTCGGGCAGAACACCACCCGGCTGCTGCTCTCACTCGGTGAGCTGATCATCGGCTGGCTGCTGCTGCGCCAGGCGGAGGTCGCACTCACCGCGCTGCGCGGCGATGTCAGCGAACGCGACCGGGACTTCTACCAGGGCAAGGTGGCTGCGGCAACGTTCTTCGCCCGCCAGCGTTTCCCCCTGCTCACCGCAGAACGCGCCATCGCCGAAGCCACCGACAACGAGCTCATGGACCTCCCGGAATCCGCCTTCTGACGTCCCCTTCACCGACCCCCTCACTGACACTGACCTCGATCAGTCTGCTGCCGTCTCGCGGCGCAAATCCGGGCCGAAACGACATCAGCTTGGGTGACGTTCCATCGTGGGGTGAGCGCGAGCGCTCAGCCGTATGTGACCGTTCAGGACCCTGGCGCAAGGGGCAGTGTCAGGGTCAGAACCGCGCCGGGCTGTCCATAGCCAGGCTGGTCATGGCCAGGCCTGCCGTCGCGTGGCTGTCCGGCGGCGGGATCGCCGTTGTGCGCCGCGATGGTGCCGCCGTGGCGGGCCACGATGTCGCTCACGAGCGCCAGTCCCAGCCCGTACGAGCGCCGCCCACCGTCCTCGCCCGCCGCCGACTCGTGGCGCTCGAAGAGGCGCGGCAGCATCTGCGCCTCGATGCCGGGACCGTCGTCGCTCACCTCGACGACACCGTGCGTCCCGGTCGACGCGACGGACACGACGACCTCCCGGTCGGCATGGCGAACCGCGTTGTCCACGACAGCTGTCACCGCGCGCCGTAGCGCGGTCGGCGCGCCCGTCACCCACACCGGCGCACCGGCACGGCGGCAGACGACGCTGACCTGGTGGTCCCTCCCCTCGGCCCGGTCGAACGCGGCAACCACATCAGATGAGACGTCGTCCAGGTCCACCGCAACATCGGGGCCGACGCTGCGTGGATCCACCGCGATGAGCAGGTCCTCCAGCACCAGGGCGAGGTTGTCGGTGTCGGCGACCAGTCCGTCGATCTCGCGTGCCACCGCTGCGGCGTCCATCCCGCGCCGAAGGTCGCGCCGTACCAGCTGGGCGCGCGTGCTGAGCAGGGTAAGCGGGGTGCGCAGCTCATGACTGGCATCGGCGACGAATCGTCGTTGCAAGGCAACGGTCGTTGCCAGCGGCCGTAAGGCCCGTCGTGCCAGCGCCAGCCCCGACAGCACAGCGAGAACGAGCCCCAGCAGCCCTGCCAGGAGCAGCGCCGAAACCAAGCGGTCCCGCTCCGCATGGTCGGCTGACAGGTCGAGTACGCCCTGGACCACCACGGCGTCGCGCAGCTCGGTATACACGAGGAAGTCCTTGCCGCCGACGTTCGCGCCGCCGCTGATCGGCTGCCCGCTCCTGGCGACCTCGGTCATCGCGCCCGCGTCCGGCAGTCCCTTCGGCATTCCAGGACTGCTGACGACGCCCCCGGCTGAGCGGATAGACAGCCAGGTGCCCGTGGGTGGATCGCGCACGTCATCGGCGCGTACGACGGCCTGCTGCAGCAGCTCGACCGAGCTCGTGTGCTGGCTGCGCAGCACCACCACCAGGGCGGTCACCACCAGTACGAGGACCACGAGTGCGACCACCACGCCGCTCTGCACCCCGAGCATCAGCGCCGATCTACGCAGCTGGCGCGTGCCGGCACGCGATCCGCCGGAAACGGTCACAGCCAGCCCAGCTGATACCCGAGACCGCGCACGGTGCGAACGACACCGCGGCCGAGCTTGCGACG
>JBDTDW010000038.1:0-4304 GCA_039922855.1 Candidatus Nanopelagicales bacterium
CATCTGCCCGGCGTTCGGGGGCACTCCACCACCGCTTCCGGAGGTCAGCCTCGACGCCGTGGTCGCCACCGCGTCCCTGGAAACCGGCCCGGAGGCGCTCGCCTGAGGGCTGCGGCGCGCCCCGGCGACCTAGCGAGTGATCCGGGCGTCGGTGCCGGCATGCCAGGCCTGGGACCACGCACCGAGCAGCTCGGGGGTCAGCTCGCTCAGAGACTGCACGACCCGCAGTCCTGGGGCTGCCGGGACCGGCACGAGCGAGGGCACCGCGACGACGTATGCCCCGGACGCGACACCGGCCTGTGCCCCTGTCGGGGAGTCCTCCAGCACGACGCACTCGCGCACGCCGACCCCGAGCCGGCGGGCCGCCTCCAGGTACGGGTCCGGGTGCGGTTTGGTCCGTGGCAGGTCGTCGCCGGCTACCGTCGTGACGAAGATGTCCCTTCCCAGGTCGTCCAGCGCGGCGACCATGACCGCATCTACCACTGGTCGCCACGACGCCGACACCAGTGCCATGGGGACACCGGCACCTTGTAGTGCCAGCAGCAGCGTTCGAGCGCCGGGTTGCCAGTGGATCGGCTCGGTGCGCAGCAGGTCGCCCATGCGCGACATCAGCATCTGGCGCACGACGAGCTCGTCGTGCTCACCGCCGGCGTGCTCGATCATGCACCGTACGGCCCGCTCGATCGGCCCACCGAGCACGGACTCGGACAGTTCCTCACCCCACCAGCCGCCGAGCTCGTCGACGATCTCGGTCTCGGCGCGGAACCAGATGGACTCGGTCTCCACGAGCAGCCCGTCCATGTCGAACAGTGCGGCTGCCGGCAGCGGCACGATTTGCTCCCTCCCACATCCTCAGGTGTGCCGGGCGCGGTGATCGTGGCGCCCGTCGCCGATCAGCTGGCGTTGAAGTACTTGGCCTCGGGGTGGTGGACCACGAGCGCCGAGGTCGACTGCTCCGGGTGCAGCTGGAACTCCTCGGAGACCTCGACACCGATCCGCGAGGGCTCCAGCAGCTCAGCCAGCAGGGCTTGGTACTCCACGTCCGGACAGGCGGGGTAGCCGAAGGAGTAGCGGGACCCGCGGTAGCCCTGCTTGCCGATGAGGATGTCCATGTCGTCGCTGTCCTCACCGGAAAATCCCAGCTCGCCACGTATCCGCGCGTGCCAGGTCTCCGCCAGGGCCTCAGTCAGCTGGACCGACAACCCGTGCAGCTCGAGGTAGTCGCGATAGGAGTTGGCCTCGAACAGCTTCGCGGTCTCACGTGACACCGCGCTGCCCATCGTGACGATCGTGAACGCGATGACGTCGGTCTCGCCGCTGTCCCGTGGTCGGAAGAAGTCGGACAGGCACAGGTGCCGGTCCCGGCGCTGGCGCGGGAACGTGAACCTGACCCGGTCCTGTCCCTTGCTCGCACCCTCGTGGTGCAGCACGACGAGGTCGTCGCCCTCGGACACGCACGGGAAGTAGCCGTAGACGACGGCGGCCTCCATGAGCCGTTGGGTGTGGATCCGGTCCAGCCACATCCGCAGCCGCGGCCGCCCCTCGGACTCGACGAGCTGCTCGTACGACGCTCCGCTCTCGCCGCGACCGGGCTTGAGTCCCCACTGGCCCAGGAACGTGGCCCGCTCGTCGAGGTAGGTGGCGTAGTCGGCCAGGGCGATGCCCTTGACCACCCGCGGGCCCCAGAACGGCGGGGTCGGTACTGGCACGTCCATCGCGACGTCGGAGCGGGCCGGCATGTCCTCCGGGGCGGTCAGCTCGAGCGCGGAGGTGGCCGAGGTCACGCGTCGCTTGCGCAGCTCGGGCAGCGCCGCGCCGGGCACGCCCCGCTTGACGGCCATCACGGTGTCCATCAGGCGCAGTCCCTCGAACGCGTCCCGCGCATAGCGGACGGTCCCCTGGAAGATCTCGGCGAGGTCCTGTTCGACGTACGCCCGCGTCAGCGCCGCTCCCCCGAGCAGCACGGGGTACTTGTCCGGGTTGCCGCGCAGGTTGAACTCCTCGAGGTTCTCGCGCATCACCACAGTGCTCTTGACGAGCAGCCCGCTCATCCCGATCACGTCGGCCTGCCGGCTGTCAGCCTGCTCCAGGATTTCACTCACGGGCACCTTCGTACCCAGGTTGACGACGGTGTAGCCGTTGTTCGTCAAGATGATGTCGACGAGGTTCTTGCCGATGTCGTGGACGTCGCCCTTGACCGTGGCCAGCACGATGGTGCCCTTGTCCGTGGTGTCGGCCTTGTCCATGTGTGGCTCGAGGTACGCAACGGCCGTCTTCATGACCTCGGCGCTCTGCAGCACGAACGGCAGTTGCATCTCCCCGCGCCCGAACAGCTCCCCCACGGTCTTCATGCCGTCCAGCAGGGTCTCGTTGACGATCTCGAGCGCCGGCTTGGTCTGCAAGGCCTCGTCCAGGTCTGCTTCCAGGCCCTTCTTCTCACCGTCCACGATGCGCCGAGCCAGCCGCTCGAACAGGGGCAACCCGGCGAGCTCGTCGGCGCGCTCCTTGGCCATCGCCTCGGCGTCGACGCCCTCGAACACCGACAGGTAGTGCGACAGCGGGTCGTAGGTCAAAGTGCCATCCGCGGCATACGCACGGCGGTCGTGCACGAGGTCCAGGGCAGCCTGGCGCTGCTCGTCGGGGATCCGGGCCATCGGAAGAATCTTGCTGGCGTGCACGATGGCGGAGTCCAGACCCGCTTCCACGCACTCGTGCAGGAATACCGAGTTCAGCACCATGCGGGCCGCGGGGTTCAGTCCGAAGGAGACGTTCGACAGCCCTAAGGTGGTCTGCGCCCGCGGGTGCGCGGCCTTGATCGCGCGGATCGCCTCGATGGTCTCGATGCCGTCGCGGCGGGTCTCCTCCTGGCCGGTCGCGATGGGGAAGGTGAGCGCGTCGACGATGATGTCGTCCTCTCGCATCCCCCAGTTCTCGACCAGGTCGTTGATGAGCCGGTCCGCGACCCGCGTCTTCCACTCGGCTGTACGGGCCTGTCCCTGCTCGTCGATGGTCAGCGCGACCACAGCGGCGCCGTGCTCCTTGACCACCTTCATCATGCGGTGCATGCGTGACTTGGGTCCGGTGCCGTCCTCGTAGTTCACCGAGTTGACGACGGCCCGCCCACCGAGCAGCTCGAGCCCGGCCTCGACGACCTCGGGCTCGGTGGAGTCGATCACCAGCGGCAGCGTCGAGGCCGTGGCCAGTCGGCTGACCAGCTCACGCATGTCGGCGGCGCCATCTCGACCCACGTAGTCGGTGTTGACGTCGAGCATGTGCGAGCCGTCGCGGATCTGGTCCTTCGCGATGCGAACGCAGTCGTCCCACCGCTGCTCCAGCATCGCCTCGCGGAAAGCCTTGGATCCGTTGGCGTTGGTACGTTCGCCGATGGCGAGGTACGCAGTGTCCTGACGGAAGGGCACCGACTGATAGAGGCTGGAAGCACCTGGCTCCGGCTTCGGGTCGCGGGCGCGCAGCTCGCGGCCTCGTACCCGCTCGACGACCTGGCGCAGATGCTCGGGTGTCGTACCGCAGCAACCACCGACCAGGCCCAGCCCATAGTCGCGCGTGAACATGTCGTGCGCGTCGGCCAGCTCAGTGGGGGTCAGCGGGTACCACGCCCCTGTGCCGCGCAGCTCGGGCAGCCCGGCGTTGGGCATGCAGGACAACCCCATCCGGGCGTGCCGCGCCAGGTGCCTGAGGTGCTCGCTCATCTCGGCCGGCCCGGTCGCGCAGTTCAGGCCGATCATGTCGATGCCCAGCGGTTCCAGTGCGGTCAGCGCCGCCCCGATCTCGGACCCGACGAGCATCGTCCCCGTGGTCTCGACCGTGACGTTCACGATGAGCGGCAGTCGTGCTCCGGACGAGGTCATCGACCGCTTCGCGCCGACCACCGCGGCCTTGGCCTGCAGCAGGTCCTGACAGGTCTCGATCACGATGGCGTCGACGCCGCCGTCGACCAGACCGTCGACCTGGGCCTGGTACGCGTCGCGCAGCACGGCGTACGTGACGTGCCCGAACGTCGGGAGCTTGGTCCCGGGCCCGACGGAGCCCAGCACCCACCGCGGCGCCTCGGGCGTGGACCAACCGTCGGCGACCTCGCGGGCCAGGCGCGCGCCCGCGGCGGACAGCTCGGTGATGCGGTCGTCGATGCCGTACTCACCGAGGTTGGCGAGGTTGGCACCGAAGGTGTTGGTCTCGACGGCGTCCACGCCGACAGCGAGATAGGCGTCGTGCACGCTGCGGACGACATCGGGCCGGGTGACGTTGAGGACCTCGTTGCAGCCCTCGTGGCCCTGGAAGTCCTC